>JBGPBW010000102.1:0-15827 GCA_041481385.1 Puia sp. | reverse complement strand
GATATAAAATATCGAAGAGCAGACAAAGATGGAAAAAAATAGTGCTACGAAATACATACCTACACAGAAGAAGAAGGAGTTCCAGCCACCGATGGCAGAAAGCGTAGATTTTGGTTTCATGGATATTACTTTAGTTTTTTCTAGGATTCTGTAAGGGTTGTTTCTTTTCAGAAACTACACGAACAGGGGATTGTTAGGAATAAAAATAGTTCATATCATTATCTTATGCAAGCGCAAAACTACTCAATCAAAGACTGGGCAGAAGAAGACAGGCCACGCGAAAAATTACTTAGTAAAAACCCCAACAGTCTGACGGATTCCGAATTGCTGGCCATCCTGATCGGAAAAGGCTCCCGGGATAAAAATGCGGTGGACCTGGCCAAAGAACTGTTGGCTTCTGTTAAAAACAACCTAAATGAACTGGGCCGGCTGGAGATCCATGACCTGCTGAAACTGAATGGAATAGGTAAGGTAAAAGCCGTGATCATCCTGGCGGCCCTGGAATTGGGCAGGCGCAGACACGGTATTGGGGCCCTGGAAAAACCCATTGTCAGGGATAGCCGCCAGGTAGCCGGTTATCTCAGGGTAATGCTGCAGGACCAGGAACGGGAGGTTTTTGCCGTAATTTTCCTCAATCAGGCCAACCGGGTGAATCATTTTGAGGTGGTCAGTCTGGGGGGAATAACCGGAACGGTGGCCGACCCGCGGATCATCCTCAAAAAGGCATTGGAATCGCATGCGGTAAACCTCATTTTATGCCACAATCACCCTTCCGGCAACCTGAAGCCCAGTAAGGCAGATGAGGAACTTACCCATAAGATCCGGGAAGCCGCCCGGTTCTTTGACATTAAAGTGATCGACCATATTATCGTAAGCCGTGAAGGATATTTCAGTTTTGCTGACGAGGGTTTAATGTGAACTATGCCTATTTATTAATATAAACAATCAGGTTTATCAGGTAGGTTTCATCCACTTCATCATTCAGGTGATCCGCATAATATTCATTGACCTTTTTCGATTCTTCTTTGAGTGCGCTTTTTATGGATTTAAATTTTAGTAAGACCGGTCTGAATTCACCCTTGTAACAAAGAACGTAAGTTGGGGCATCCACATATTCGTCATAGGGATTTCCTGATTCCGAAATCCCGTTTGTTGTATAGTTGGCCTTTACCAGTTTTGTATTGATCGTTTTATATAAACTCAGCAGGTCATTTTTTTGTAACAGTTCCACGAACCGGAAGGGTGTGATTTCTTTTTTTTTAACAAAATCATAGGATTTTTCTTTATCCGAAAAATAAATTTCTCTGATCGAGTCTTTGTTCACTTCTATGATTTCCTTTTTATCTTTTGTAACAATCAGGTTATTGTTCACTTTATCAAAATTGAAAAAAAGCGCTTCGCTGTTTATTTTCTTACCGGAATTCGAGATTACAGAGCCATTAACCCATTCATCAAAGAAATAACGTCTCCCCTTGGTATTTTCAGGAGAATTAAAAGAATTGACGCTGTAGCCATTGTTCAGGGTCTGCATTCCATATTGCCCGAAATCGCCAAACATCCCGTTTGTATTTGCGAGTCCTGTACTCGCCTGGCTAAAAGATGCGTTGCAAATAATACATGATAAGAAAACGACAATGATCCTCTTCACTTTTATAAATTTAGGCGGCAAATTAGCCCAATGATGGTATTGAAAAAAATGATTATGATAACCGGTAATTCGCTACGACCGATTCTGAAAACGAGGCTCCCTCTTAGCGAATAAATTTTCTTAATGTGTATACCAGCGAGTCGTGCGGAATGGCTTTGGCCAGAATGCGCTGGTCTGGTCCGATCAGGAAATTAAAAGGTATACTGTCAAATGCAATTTTGTCTGCAGTTTGTCCCAGCCAGATATCCTTATCTATCAGTTGCAGGCCTGGTTGTTTATTCGCCTCAACAATTTGTCGGCACAGATCCGTGTGATCATCTATGGCTACGCTGATGAAATTGAGTTTATTGAACCGATTGTCGCCAGCCAATTCGGTTTTGACCTTATCATAAGTGGCACAGTTCGGGCACCAGCTTGCCCAAAAAAAAATGAGTGTATAGGCTCCGTTCGCCGAATCAGTCGTACGCAATTGATTATTCAGGTCAGGAAGACTGAGCCTGGGAAAAATCTCTCCGACTTGTAATTCTTTTTCATGAATATGTGCCATTTTGAAAACCTGTTCTTTAAGGTGTCCGATGGCCGTTGCACGTGGGAAGCGTAGTTGGGCTTTGGTAACGTAGTCCTTCATCCGTTCGATATCATTCTGGAAATCGATGTAATCATAATTCTCCATGAATGCAGCCGAACTCGAAACCGTGTCTCCGAAATCGTAGTAGCGGTCTTGTATTTTTTTTCCGAGATGCTGCACGACTTCATGTATGCTGTCTTTTTGTATTCGATTAATATTTCCGCTATTTAACGCAGTCCATGCTGTTTTCAGAGCCTGGTTCAAGCTGTCCTGGGTTTCGCTGAATTTTAATAACGAATTGGTGGCAGCAGAGCCGGTCGCATAATTTCTGTCTGTTTTCCTGTCCATAATGACACGGATATAGGCGCAGTCGGGTATTAATAATATTCTGTTTCGGGAGAATTTCAGGGATAGTTCATAGAGGCTGTCCGGAGACATAGGGAGTTCAAATACCAGACTATCCCGGGTAAACTGAAGCAGGCCTGAATCTATCTTTTTTGAAAACCCGCCGTTTAATGGAATTCTTCTCAGGAAGGCTGAATCTGCGTTGGTTCCTTTAAAACTAACGACCACCCTGCAGGTTCGGGATTGATTGTGCTGACAGGAAAATAGAAAACATATCGAAACACAAATAATGACTGCTCTCATAAACGCTAAAATAAGGAAGCCATCCCGCTAAAAGCGGGATGGCTTTATATTTAATGTCTGAAGTTATTAATTAATTATTGAAGAACCCATTCTTCATAAATCTCTCTGGAAAAAGCGTATGGATAACTTCCATTATAACCATAATGCAGCCAGAACGTATGCGCTACGGGATCGTATGTATTATTATAGGTCGTATACACATAAGGAGGTCCGGGATAGTTGGGGTCGCCACTTGCATTGTCCACACCATAAACAAAACCATGGGTTGGATTAACAGTGGAAACCATATTGCTGACCTTATTAGTATTGGGATCAGTATCAAAATCCATAAGATTACCGAGATCACCTACATAACCTTCTGATGTTATAGCTGAAATTGTCGAGAGCGTCTTAGTCATGTTAATGGCTCTAGGTGCAGCAGGATGAACAAAATAACCGGTTACGGTATAACTACCTTCATAAGGATTCCTCAATTTGATGGGCAGCACGATTACGCTCAGGTTTGTAGCAATGGTGGCTCCTGTAGCGCTGGCTATCTTAAATACAAGGACCGGATCTGTTGAGAAATCGACCAGGGATTCATTGATATGCAATACGAATGGCACGATCTGCTTTCCAGCGGGGATGGTAACCTGCATATTGGCAGGGGTTGAATAATTAGCAGGATCCAGCATAGTGTATGAAGTGCCGTTAGCCGCATTATAGGCGTCCAGACTGGCCTGATCCAGTGCCAGTGTTAAGGTTACCGGCGAAGACAAAGTGAGGTTGGCGGTAGATAAAGTCACTTCCACGCCTACACTGTCGTCGGTTCCGGGAAGGATACTGGTCACCATGGCCTGGGCCTGGGATCCTTTATATTGAAAACTTACCAGGGCCGGACTCTGACTAAAATCCTGTACAGGGCCCGTATTCTTAAGGCATGAACTGAGCGATACAGTCGCCAGAACAAACAAAGCGGCTCCTAACCAGGGCTTTTTTAAAGAAATAATATTCATTTTCATTTTATTTTCTTTTCAATCAATTATCGATCAAATATGAATTGCCGATTAAAGTTTTTAATTCGTATCCCAGAATATTTTAGCTGTGAACTGTGCATTGGCCGGTAAAGCAGGCGTATTGGCATTCGTGTTATATTCTGATTGCGGATAGAGATAACGTACCGGGATCTGAGGCTCTACATGTGTTGGCGCTGCAGAGATTGGCAGATTCGGGATGCCCAGTCTGCGGTAATCAGTCCACGCTTCCACCCAGTCCACGCCATTTAGAGCTGCCCATTTCTGGGTAATGATGGCCTCCAGTTTATTAGGTGAAGCGGTCCAGTCAGCATCCACGATACCTGAAGTGTACAAAGTTGTTGCATCTGCCGCTGGGTCAAGAGTTGGATCAACCTGATTATTTGCAAGTTCATACATATAAACAAATGACTGCGTGATGGCGCTTTCATACAATGCCTGTGCACTGGGACCACCTGTCAACCAGCCTCGCTGCGTGGCTTCCGACTGGAGAAACAAACTTTCGAAGTCCGAAAATATCCATTCATTCTGGGTAAAACCCTTCAAAAGGCCGGCGCCGACTGCAGAAGTACTTGCATTGGAAACAGCTGCGGGATCTCCGTCATAGTTACCTGCGATGGTATTACCCACCGGGGCATAAAATGCTGCAATCCTATTATCGCTGGTAGCACTATAAAAATTGACTGCATAAGTGTTTGCTCTAAAATAAGCAAGATTTGTAGTAGCCGCAGTTACCGTATTAAAATTGGCGTAGAAAGGGTTTATCTTATTGGTTGAAGCCTGGTAACCCGGGTTGATGAAAGCACCCTGTCCCGGTCCCATAAAACCCCGGCCGTTAGCTACAATTGAAGCCAGCTGCGTGGTAATATATGAAGCCTGGCTGGCAACTTCTGACTGATGGATCAGCAGTTTCAATTCCAGGGTATTGGCAAACCGCACCCAGGCATCCATTCTGTCTGATGCAACTGCAGGGTCTGTGGAACCCCCACTGCCAAAAAGGATATCGTACTGGTCGTCTAATGATAGTGTAACTGAAGCCGCTGAAGCATAAAAATCCTTGGACAGGTCGAACAAAATGATTGCACTGTCGATCTGAGCTACGAGACTATTATAAACCGTCTGTGCATCGTCATAGGTAGGCTGAACCGAAGTAGCTACTTTGAAGGCGTCAGAATACGGTATATTATTATATATGTCTACCAGGGTTGAAAAGTGAAATGCACTCATTACTTTGGAAACGCCTTCATAGAACGGCAGGTGCTGTTGCCTGGCTGCGTTTCCAATATAATTATAACTATTCAGCGTCTGATAGATACGGGCCCATTCCGGATCCGTATAGTTATTCGGGATGGCATAGGTTTCAGTTTGAACATCCGGTACATAGTTACCGGACCTTGACCAGTAGCACATCCAACGGGGTAGGTTCAGATAATCCGCTGCCAGGTTCGTACCACTCCCTGCCAGGGCAGATGAAAGTACGACCGATGGGGGGACCGCAGTTGGCTGATTCGGGTTTTGGTTCACATTCAAATATTTCGTACATCCCCCGAGTAGTAATCCAGCTACAAAAATTAATATAATTAGTTTTTTCATAATCCTGTTTTTTTTTCGCTTGTTCCGAATCCTTATTTAAAAAGTTAAAGTAATATTAGCTCCGAAAATACGGGTCGGTGGTGTCTGATATTCGGAAGTTGAACCTACCGCATTACCAGTACCTGTGTTATTTGAACCTATCCCACGTAAAGAGTTATCACTGAATTCAGGATCGGTCCAGACATTTGAACTTGGACGCCACATCAGCAGATTTCTTCCCACCACTCCGATTGAAGCTGCTTTAATAAAGGAAACATTGGCCAGAACCCGTGGCGGAATGGTATAAGTAATAGACAATTCACGCAATTTCCAGAAAGCGGCGCTGGTAATATAAGGTGTTCCGATACCGCTGGTGTAAACCGTTGGCCAGAAACCTGCTCCACCAATGTTACCACCATTTGAAACAGCCACAGAAGTATTGGCTACATATTTACCACTTCCATCGTCAATGACAGAGTTCGGGAAGATAAACCGCTGGCGGCCGTTTTCAGCTGAATGAAAGCTTACTCCGGTAAAGTCCTGGTTCTGTCCGATAGCATTCATAATAAAATTGCCCGAACGATAATCCATGACCGCATTAAGCGTAAAACCCTTGTAAGATAAACTGGTAGTTACTCCAAGGATGTCTGTCGGATTTGTATTACCATATACAGTTTCGTCGCTGCCAACAGTAGGTAAACCTGTAACGGCATCAACAATCACTTTACCACTGGCAGGATCCCTGATCCAGTCTGTGGTTTTGATAACGGGGTAAGGCTGTCCTTTTACTGCGTAAATTCCTCCTGCCACACCGGCTGTTCCATTGGCAAAATCACTCAGCTGCAGTTCATTGACGCCTGGTAAGAGTTCGTTGATGATATTGTGAAAGTGAGCGTAATTGAGACCGACATTCCAGGTCCAGTCCTTGGTTTTAACAACAGTTACATTCAGATCCAGTTCATATCCGGTGTTGGTAACCAAACCGGCATTTACCACTTTCTGTCCGAAACCGGTGGCTGCAGAAATTGCAGCAGTTAAGCTCTGATTCTTAGTCTGGCTATTATAATAAGCACCACCCAGGTTAATCCTGCCATTCAGGAAACCGAGTTCGGCACCCACTTCCCATTCATTGGTAACTTCAGGTTTTAGCAGCGGATTCAGGTAGGTTCCTGACTGGCTGTATCCACCCAATGAACCGTAAGGGAATCCGGGGGTTGTAACAAACGGGTTTGTCAGTTCGTAAGCTCCATATGGATTAAGTCCTAAATTGATATTGGCAACCTGGGTAACTCCTCCACGGATTTTACCATACGTGAGCACCCGGCTATTCTTAAGAGATTCGATACCCTGGGTAAATATAAACGCAATGTCTGCGCCAGGATAATCATAGTGATTCTGGCTTGGATCCAGAACGGAGTTCCACTCTGTACGGTTTGTTATATGCAGGTACAGGAAGTCCTTGTAGCCCACAGTGGCTTCTTCATAAATGGCTGTTTCCCTTTGTTTGTATGAAGTTTGTCCATATCCCGGTACACCCAGTACACTGGAAATATTATAGAATCCAGGAAACTGAAGGTTATCCCCTTGCAGGAACATATCGTTATTATAACGCTGTGCTATATTCCAGCCAATCAATCCCCGGAGAGAGAAATTACCGAAATCATGGAATCCATTCAGCATCAGGTCATTATTTAACCTCTGTTCATAAAAGGTTTCATTGTATACTGAAGGAGCAAGGAATTTCTGAGAAGAAGGCACGTTACCAGCGCCCCAGGGATCAGCGATGGCCCAGGGTGCAAATGTAATTCCGGCACGTGTATATAATTTGGTAGCTGTTGTCTGAGTAATACCAAAACGGTCAGTCAAAGTCAGCCATTCTGTAATCTTATAAGAAAGTCCCAGATTACCCAACAGATCAGATGTGTTGGTAACCCTTCTTGAGTTGGCTGTCGTCCAGTACGGATTGGTTGCATAAGCATCAAAAAATCCGTCCGGAGTGGCAAACATATTGTTCTGCCAGTCTTTAAACGAAGTGAGCGGCACGTTTGAGGGGTTGTTGACCACTTCAAAATAAAGGGGGCGGCCTGAAAAAACACCACCATTTGTCTGGTTATAACTTAAACCAGCGATATCGATATGCTGCTGGTTATAAGAAACAGAATATTCGGCTTTGAAATTTCCGTAATTTCTGGTACCACCGATGCGTACGTTATTCCTGCTGGAATTATCCCCGGGCACCACGCCGTTTACATTAACGTTCTGAAAACCAATATATAGTCCGCCTTTTTCATCACCAGAGGAATAACCCACATCAAACTGGTTGGTTATGCCGGTTACGAAAAAGTTTTCCCGGTTATTTTTAATAGCAGAATAGGGTACAAAATTCGTATCCAGCTTGTTCAGGTCCACAGTTCCGTCAGGAAGCGTAACCGGAACACCGAGACCCAGGGGAAGCAGCTTGCCATTAAAGGCAGGGCCGTAACTCTGGTTTTCGTAAGGAACGTATTCGACTGTTCCGTTAGCGTTTGTATATCCACCTTCACCGCCATAACCCCCGAATGTATTCTGGAATTTCGGCATGTAGGAAATATGTTCCCAGGTGGTTGTATTACTTACAGTAATATAAGGTTTACCTCTCGTACCGTGTTTGGTAGTAATAACAATAACCCCGTTGGAAGCTTTTGAGCCGTAGATCGCAGCAGCCACCGCACCTTTCAGGACGGTAACATTATCCACATCTATCGGGTTGATCTTGGTAATATACAGTGGATCGTCAATGGGCACCCCGTCGAGGATCAGGAGAGCCTGGTTTTGGCCCGTGATGGAACGGTTACCCCTTAACACGATACGTGTTGCTGGAGCAACACCGTTACTGGTTAAGTTAATCTGTAATCCCGAAACCTTTCCCTGCAAGCCCGTTGATACATCGATCACCGCTGCCTGGTTCAGGTCTTTGTTGGTCACTTTCGCGGTTGCGTAACCCAGTTCTTTACTTTGTCTTTGGATACCCAGGGAGGTAACGACCACTTCAGATAAATTGGTCGATGAGTGCTGAACCTGTACGTTCAGCGCCGTTCCGTCTCCCACCGCCACTTCTTTGGTTGTAATTCCCGTACCTGAGATGATAAGTGTCTGGGAAGGATCTGCTTTAATTGAAAAATTACCCTCCGCATCAGCACTCGTTCCCATCTTAGTCCCCTTAACTCTAACTGTCGCAAAAGGAATAGGCTGACCCGCCTGATCTGTTACCCTTCCGATAACTACCTTAGATTGCGAAAATGCTAATGAGCCCAACAGCACTAGCACCGCTAACAGTGATAGAAATTTTCTCATGTGACTGTGAATTTTGAATTTAGATCGTGCAAAATAGGGAAGTTTTATATCCAACAAAAAAAAATGTTAAATATCCCCCTTTTCTTGATTAGACAATATCAAATCATAATTCGCTGCAGCGAATCGTTAGACATTGAAAATCAAGCAGAATCTAAATAGGTATTTATCAAATAGTTACAAGTTATGATAACTCTTTATTTGAAAACATCAGGGGGGACGGGCGAAAATTTCCCTTATGCATGATTTTTAAACGTGCGGCATACTATTTGAAAAATTAATAAAATATTATGCCTTTATTAAATATCCATTAAATTATTTACCTAAAACATTGATTCTGTAATGAATGAATAACACATTAATATAAATTATATCTGTGTTATTATTTATAGGAATTGAAGTTCCCATGAAATTGAAGGAGTATTCAATACATATAATAAATACATATATTGATATAAGACAAGAAATTAAATATGATCAGGCTTGTGCAGTAGGTCCCCCGAAATTCATGGGGAGTGTGACTTCTTCCAGATCCTGAATTTTACCATTTGAACCTTCAAAGCGAAGGATATTCTCGGTAAGCGCCTTCATGAACCGTTTGGCGTGCTGGGGAGTGAATATAATACGTGACTTAACCTTACTCTTGGGTGTGCCGGGCATAACATTCACAAAATCAATTACAAATTCAGCATGTGAATGGGTAATGATCGCCAGGTTGGCATATTCCCCTTCGGCAACTTCTTCGCTGATCTCTATATTCAATTGATTATTGGGCTGTTCCGGCATGTGTGATGGTTTCAGCAAAAATAAGACAGACCCTTCAAATCCCTATTGCCACTGAACCAAAACCTGCGCTTTTATTTCAGATTTTCGGTTCCCCTGGATTTCATCAAGACCGCTGCCGATGGACGCAGCGCCCGGATAAAAGGTCTGATCCCATTTGATCCAGGCCGATAACCGCAGGCGATTTTTTGCCAAACGGGAAGACCGGAACAAATCCCGGTGCAGGTTTACATAATAGTGCAGTCCCCGGCCATAAAAGACCGGAAGTGAAAAACCATACAAAAGATCCGGCTCAAATGAATAAATCCGGGTATCATAACTGTCCGTTTCAAAAAAACAAATACCGGAATTGGCGGAGAATCCGGATTTGCTGTACGCCAGGCTGGTCATCCCCATAAATCCATGTTGAGGTAGTGCTCCTCCCAAATGTAAAAGCAACCATTCTATGCGGCTGTTGCACTGCAGGGATTTGGAAATATTAATATCCGATGCAATGCGGAACTTTTGTTTTACCGGAGATATAATAGCGGCTGTACGGTTTGCCGGATCAATTCCATTTACCGGTTTCGATTCCTGTTTATAGGCAACCGTTAGTTGCCAGAATTTATCGGGCCGGGCTGTAAATTGAAATAAAAAATCGCGACCATGGGAAGGCCCGTCAACACGATATTTCAACCATGGAAAAACAAAAATGTCATAGTAAAAATCACATCGGATTCCGGTTGCCGGTTTGAAAGAAAATCCTGAGTAAAGACCCTGTTCATTTCCAGGCATATTGTTTTCAGTAAAAGATGCACTGTACAGGGATTGGAAACCCGGTGAAATATTCCTGTAGACAAAACCCGCATCGAGATGTTCGCCGAGACTGATCAGGGCTCCCTGGACATATGCACCATGCAGCCATTGGTCTTTTGCGAATTCCCCGAACAGATGCAGGTTACCAAGGGTATAACTGTAGTCTGCGCTAAAATCGGTTAGATTTTTCCCTTTCAGGCTGTAAAGATTATACGGTGCATCTTTTTTTTGAAGAGGTTGGCTGAAGTGAAAATGTATCAGATTGAATCCTATGGAAAAGTCCCGGTTTTCATAGCGGATATTACCACCGGCAGCAAATTGAGCATTATTGTTCCGGTCAGCTATTTCTGCGGCCGTTCGATGATATCCGCTATTCTGAAATGACGTGAATACAGATTCCTTTCCTGTCGTATCCGCTTCCACAGTGCTACTGATTTTTCGATAAGAGACAAAGAAAGTCGATTGCCATTTTCCTTTCTGCAGACTTAAACCCAGTCCGCGGTGAAAATTATTTTCGCCCGCTGCACGATAAGGCCGCAGAACAGACGATTCACGTTTAATGCCGAGGGTTTGGCTGCTTTTCACCAACGAAAATGATTGCCATTGGATTAATCCCTGGCCCAGGTTCACTGTAAAATCTCCGATGGCCAGGGATCGCACCAAACCTGAATGCTGCAGAAAAAAATGAAATGAGTAAAAATCGAATCCCCATCGTTGTGCGCCTCTGAAAAAAGGTTCACCTGCATCTTTTTCACCTGTAAATCCATAAGCCAGCAACTGCTTATAGTTGTAGGTATACCGGATAAATATTTTTTCCGGACTCCCCAAATAAGATGAGGCATCCGGTTTGGCCTGGTTCACATAGCCCTTGGATTTTTCTAATATCCGGGAAGCCCGCATCAGAAAATCCCCATCTCCTGCCTTCCATCTTTCCCTTACAGAAATATAAATCGACTCATTCTGTCCCATCGACACATAGTTCAGCATCCTTCGGATGGTTTCCACATCCCATCCCGGAATTGCCTGCAGTTCATATATACTTATTAAGGGTCCCAGCATTTTCCGGTATGAGATAAAATTTCTGATTTGCAAAACATCCGGAATGTGCAGCTGCATCAGTTCTTCTTCCGAAACCGCATTCATATTCAGGGGATGCCTGCTGAATTGCTCAAGATCCACCAGATAAGAATCATCGACAGGTTCGGCATCATTTTTCTCAGCCATTTCTTCAAGTTGTTCGGCGTTATACCCGTTCATTTCTGTTGCCTGTGATTTCCCATTCAGACTGAGCAACAGTAAAAGAAAAGGCTGAAGGATTGATTTCCAAAAATTCATTCGGCTTTGTTTTTTGTTTCCCAGAGCAGTAAAAGGCCCGGGCTGATTCCAAGTATGGGTTCATACATGAGACAGAGTTGGATGCTCAAACCATTTTTCTTCCAGCCGGTTTTGAAAATAAAAGAATCTGAACCAGAACTGATACCGGCAGAAAAAATAAAATGATCCTCACACCGGTATTCGATATTTCCAAAGAAATCTGCAGGTTGTCCGGATTGCTTTTCTATTTGCAGGGAAAGAAATAAATCATCCTCAATATGGCAGCCAAATCCCATCCGGAAATATTGAGGAGCACTTTCGGGATTCGTTTTCCCGATTTTTCCGGAAACAGGCAAACCGAGTTCCCATCCCGTGATTAGTTTTTCGTTTATCCGGTACCGTAAGCCAACTCCGGAGGAAATAAAATGTACCGTTTCATATCCCGCTGCCTGGTCCCTGAGGTAGTCAAATACAATTCCGATATCCAGTCTTCCAAGGTTTTTACCGTAATTCAGTTCCAGGCCCTGTTCTTTAAATGCCTCATCCCCATTTTGCCGCAACACGATACCAGTTCCTCCCGCTCCTATTGGAAAAGAAACAGCGAATGCACAATTATTCAAACCCTCCAGCATCCATTTGTTTTCTGCCAGTACTCCGAGATGCAGTTGGCTTACTCCCCCAAGACTGGCGGGGTTGTCTGTACAGGAGAAAGCATCAGTGTATCGCAAACTGTAAGCTCCTGTTATACTATATCGGTAAGAAGGCATTTCATGAAATATCTGTCCTTGTCCATTCAGAAAAAATATAACGGCGCATCCGATCAGTAATCCCTTTTTCATATTCGTAAATCCAGGTCCAAATTAAACTCAGGGAGAAAAGGGAATCAACGTAAAAAGGCCATCGGGATAGGGTATTAAAACGGGTTGAGTTACCTTTGCGCCATGCAAATTCTAGATGGCCAGCTCGTATCCCGTACAATTAAGGAAAGGTTAAAAATGGACGTTGCCGCCCTGGTGGCGGAAGGGAAAAAAATCCCGCATCTGGCCGCTGTACTGGTTGGTAATAACGGTGCCAGTGAAACGTATGTCGCCGCCAAAGTAAAAGCCTGTGCTGAAGCCGGCTTTAAGTCAACACTGGTCCGACTCGAAGATTCTGTAACGGAATCAAAACTTCTTTCGATAATTGAAGACCTGAACAAGGACCTGGATATCGATGGCATCCTGGTTCAATTGCCCCTGCCCAAACATATTTCAGATGAAAATGTCATTCTTGCCATCGATCCATCCAAGGATGTGGATGGATTTCATCCAGTCAATGTAGGTAAGCTGGTACTTGGAAAGCCCAGTTTTATATCAGCAACACCGCATGGCATCATGCTCTTACTGGAACACTATAAAATTAAAACGGCCGGTAAGCAGGCTGCAGTCATTGGCAGGAGTAATATCGTTGGACGGCCGATGAGCATTCTGCTTAGTGCGAATACCAAACCGGGCAATTGCACGGTTACCCTCTGTCATTCCCATACCCACAACCTGAAAGAGATTTGCCTGAACAGTGATATTATTGTTGCTGCCCTTGGGAAACCTGAATTTGTTCGGGCCGATATGATAAAAGAAGGTGCTGTAGTGATTGATGTTGGCATCACAAGAATTCCCGATGCTACAAAAAAAAGCGGCTTTGCACTTAAGGGCGATGTGGCTTTTGCTGAAGTTTCACCTTTATGCAGTTTTATTACTCCCGTACCCGGAGGCGTGGGTCCTATGACCATCGCCGCCCTGTTGAAAAATACCTATACCGCATTAAAGCGTAAATATTGAATATGATTTCCGGATCCACTAAACCTGATACCCATACGCTGCCGTTGGTGGAAGCATTTTATACCATCCAGGGAGAAGGTTATCACCAGGGAAAAGCAGCATATTTCATCCGCCTTGGCGGATGCGACGTGGGTTGCGTATGGTGCGATGTGAAGGAAAGCTGGGATGCATCTCTTCATCCGCTTCAATCCATTCCGGACATTATAAACCAGGCCCGGAAATTCCCGGGCCGGATTGCTGTAGTTACCGGAGGAGAACCACTGATGCATGATTGCGGATTATTGACTGAGGAATTACACGCGGCAGGTTTTCAAACCCATATCGAAACCTCCGGTGCCTATCTGCTCAGCGGAGACTGGGATTGGATCTGTCTCTCACCAAAAAAATTCAAGGCACCGCTGGAGGATTCCATCAGGCAGGCAGATGAACTCAAAGTGGTTATCTTCCATCCGAGTGATTTCAAATGGGCAGAGACATACGCCGAAAAAGTAAAACCCGGATGCCAGCTTTTTTTACAACCTGAATGGAGTAAACGAGAAATCATAATACCATTGATTAATGATTACATCATGGCCAACCCGAAATGGGCGTTCTCTCTCCAGCTTCATAAATATATTCACATGCCATAAATTCACTCTCACCCACCTTCGCTGCGCTTCGGTGGGCAATGTACCCCCATACCCCCATACCCCCATACTCCCATACTCCCATACTTTCTTTTATCTTTATAGTTAATAGTTCCCATGAAATTTTTCTGTCTGGTTTTATTGTTTTTGCTGATCAACTTTCGTTTGCAGGCACAATACGATCCAGCCAAAGTGGATAAGAAAGCAGCAAAACTTTATCTCCAGTCGCAACAACAGGCCGGGGACGACAATTTCCTCGCCGGGATCGAATCCCTTAAACAGGCAGTCGCCATCGACAGCCGTTTTGAGGATGCCTGGCTCTCAATGGCCGGCATGTACGGAGAACTAAAAAACTATCAGGCAGCTGTTGACAATTACCGGATTGCCCGGGCGATCGACAGCATATATTTCAAAGATTTCAGCCTGTCTTACTCCATCAATCTGGCCGGCCTTGGCAAATTTGAAGAGGCACTTGCAGCGGTCAACGATTTCAAATCCATTCCCAATCTGAATACATCTTCCCTGCGTTCTGCTGAGTACCGGAGTAAAACCTATCAGTTTGCCATTGACTATGCAGCAAAAAAAAATACAACGGATTATAAATTCGAACCCCGTAATCTGGGAGATAGCATCAACACCACGGTATCGGAATATTTTCCTTCCATCAGCCTCGACGGTAAACACCTGGTTTTCACCCGCCGTGTAAATGGTATCAATGAAGATTTTTATCAGTCGGACCGTTTGGAGAATGGTTGGTCTCATGCCAGGTCCCTTCCGGGTAATATCAACAGTAACAACAATGAAGGTGCACTGAATATATCTCAGGATGGTCAATGGCTGATCTTTACCGGGTGTAATTTTCAAAATGGTTTTGGCAGTTGCGACCTCTTCATTTCTTATCTCACGCCGCAGGGCTGGACAACTCCGGAAAATATGGGTCCGAATTTCAACACGGAATTTTGGGAATCGGCGCCCTCGCTTTCACCGGATAAAAGGGATCTGTATTTTACGAGCAACAGGACGGGAGGATATGGAGGTAATGATCTTTATGTAAGTCACCGTTTAGAAAATGGCCGCTGGTCAGCTCCGGAAAATATGGGTCCCTCCATCAATACCGCGGGAGATGAAAGTGCACCATTTATTCATGCTGACAACAGCTCTCTTTATTTTACATCAAATGCCCTGCCCGGGTACGGGGGCGACGATCTGTTTGTCGTTCGCAAAAAAGCTGATGGCAGCTGGGGTATACCGGAGAACCTCGGGTATCCCATAAACACCATCGAAAATGAAGGCAGTCTGGTCGTAGCTGCCGATGGAAAAACCGCCTACTACGCGAGTGATCGTGCGGACAGCCGGGGTCAGCTTGATCTCTATACATTTGAGTTGCGCAATGATGTACGCCCCATCCAGACTTTCTGGGTTAAGGGTAAAGTATATGACCGGAAAACGGGAAAAGGACTTCCTTCATCTGTAGAACTCGGCGACCTCAGCAATAAACAAATCATCAGCAAACTGCAGACCGATGAAACGGGGAATTACCTGACTACCCTGCCTGTGGGAAAGGACTATGCATTTAATGTAAACCGTAAGGGCTATTTGTTTTTCTCTGAACATTTCATGCTTACCCATACTTCAACAGATTCCATTTATCAGATGGATATTCCGTTGCAGCCCATTGAAGCGAATGCCAGTGTAGTCTTAAAAAATATTTTC
>JBGPBW010000101.1:0-16023 GCA_041481385.1 Puia sp. | reverse complement strand
CTGCCTCTATCAGGGCCAGTTCGTGCAGTTCACTGATCTGCCAGATGCTTAGCGGAACTCCGATTTGGGAATTGTAACTACGTGGACTGCGCACAATTTGAAACCGGTCTTCGAGCAGCTGGTTCAGCCATTCCTTTACAATGGTTTTTCCGTTACTGCCGGTAATGCCAACTACCGGGAGGTCAAATTGCTGCCTGTGAAAAGCTGCCAGCTGTTGCAGCGCACGGAGACTATCCTTCACCCGGATAAAATTGGCTTGAGGAAAATCCCTCAGGTCCACATCCCGGCAAACGATAAAATTTCGGACACCGCGCAGATACAGATCCGGTATAAATGATTCCCCCAAACGCCGCGGACCCTCTAAAGCGAAGAATAAACTGGTCTCCGGATAGACCAGCCTCCTGCTGTCCGTCAACAGGTATTCGACCGGGTCATCCTGCAGAAATTGCAGGAAGGAACCGGAAACGACTGATGTTATATGCCGGATTGAATGCCGCAGGGAATTTAGTTTTAAGTTGCAGAATGCTTTGGATCTTTAATCATAGATAACAAAATGGAACTGCCGATACACACTACAATAACGATTAATGAAACCACTATAGAGACTTTAATATGTATCAGTTCACTCGTCATTTTCAATCCCACAAATACCAATACTGTTGCAATTCCTTTCTGCAGAAAACGGAATTTATCAACCGCTCCCTTTAACAGGAAAAACAGCGAACGCAGACCCAGAACAGCAAAAATATTTGATGTATAGATGACAAGCCGGTCCTGCGTTATACCAAAAACTGCCGGAATGGAATCCAGCGCAAAAACGATATCAGTTGTAGCAAGCAGAACGATCACCACAAATACGGTCGTGTAATACTTTTTCCCATTCCGGCGAACAACCCACTTACCGTTACCGTCTTCCGCAATCAGCGGCAGGAATCGCTTCAGAAAACGGTACACCCTGTTATTTCCCAGGTCACCCGATTCTTCCTTTTTTGCAAAGAACATCGTAAGACCGGTATATATCAATATGGACCCAAAAATATACAGCAACCAGGAAAAACGCGTCACCAGTTCAATACCCGCTGTAATAAAAATAATTCGGAATAAAACAGCCAGCAGGATGCCGATCAGTAAAACACGCCCAAAAAATCTTTCATTGATTGAAAAGAATGAAAAAATTAATATAAACACAAAAATGTTGTCAATACTCAGGCTCCATTCCATCAGGTAGGCACTCAGGTATTCAAGCGCCCGCTGCTGGCCATCATATATAAATACAAAGACACCGAACGCTATGGCCAGCAATACCCAGAATAAAGTCTGGAGCATCGCTTTTTTCATGGTCACGACAGATCCCTTTTTGCTGAGCAAACCGAGATCAAAAATCAGGGCGAGGATCAGGGCAGCACCAAATATGATATATGTAATTTGTAAATGATTCAAGAGGAAGGAATTTAAAATACGCTACAAAGCCCCGGTACTATATTTTCGTTTCCTGATATACTGAAAAATCAGGCCACAAATCAGAATAATCCCCAAAGGCAGGCCAATATTGATGAATTGCCAAAAGGTCCTGCCGTCTTCTGTTTTTTCAGGATCCAGCAACCGGAGCGAATAATCCTTGGATCTGGCTTCCAGAATACCATTAGGATTTACACAATATTCGATACAGTTGCTTAAAAATTCTGTGTTGGCAAAGGTATAGTTGATGTCTTTGCTGAAGCCAAGCGGGAGAGGTCTGCCGTGTTCGTCCAGATCATTCAGCACAACGTCGCCATCCGCGCATACTATTATGCGGGCACTTTTTTCAGCCGAACTCAAAAAAGGCTGTTTGTAAACCTTGGCGAAACTGTCTCTTAGGGCATCCGGTATCCGGTTGGCATAGAGTGAATGAAACCTGCCTTCCAGAAGTACAGCTACCGGAATATGGGGTTGCTGGAATAACTTGGGGTCTGCAGCCATTTTCACCATCTCCAGGGAAATCAAAGCAGGTGTCGCAACAGTTCTGGCGTTTGGGGACGATTGCAGCAAAATGGTTTTCCTGATATCATTGGCTTTAACGGTATCTATGGAGTTGGTAAATTTAGAATATACCGGATCAAGATTCCTGGTGATCGTTGAAGCGGCATTTCCATCCAGTAAAGGATAATATGGCCAGGGCATTAATTGGAACTGTGGTTTACCACCCTGACTGCCAACGACCAGATTAATACTGGCACACTGCATGTCTTCCAGAAGATCCTGATTTAAACGCACGCCATAACGAAACAGGAGATCATCCAGATTCAGCCCGCGGTCGTAGGCTACGGTTTCCCTGCCGGTGCGCAGACTGTCCATTTCAGCATTTAAATTATCAATCATGCAGATCAGGCTGCCGCCATGCATGACAAACTGGTCCAGTTTACGTTTATCACCATCTGAAAATTTCACCGAGGGTTTTACCATGATCAGTGCGTTCAGCTCCGCAGGAATAACCGGCAAACTGTCCAGCCGCACGACGCCAAAACGGAAATTTTCCCGCAGGTATTGAATGAGGTTATATTCCCGGAAATCCAAAGGCTCCCCGTTCCCCAACAGATATCCGATGGCGGGAAGGGTGTCTGTAATAAGTTTATCGATGACACTGGCGAATTTATATTCCAGAAGGTTTTCAGCATTCACGTAAAGCTGTTCCTGCGACTGTCCTTCCCGGCTTCTTTGTACCCCTTTCAGCAAATCAACCGGTAACAGTTTGTCCCTGAATTTGACAATTGCCGCAGGAATCACAATTCGCTGGCTTTGTTCTTCGCCTTTTTTTGACTGGGCAACCTGCGTCATCGGCTGTATGCCCATTCTCGAAAGTGAGTCCAGAACTATTGCACGGCTGGTATCATCACCACCTGCAACCGGATCAATAAGACGATAGTGTATATTTCCATCCGCGTATTCATTGAATTCCTGAAGCAGGTCCTCAGTGCTATTACGAAGTTTGCGTAAGCCGGATTTGAGATTACCTTCCAGCAGAATATCGATATTGACCTGATCATGCACCCTGTGGAGCATTTGCCTGACCGGTAAAGTAAGGGTAAATCTTTTCTCGCTGGTCATATCGTAGCGTACATTAACATATGACGCCAGAATATTCACTCCTACGATCGCGGTGAGCAGATATAACCAGCCAAATTTTGCGTTAAATAGTTTCTTCATGCCCGGTTTATTTTTTATGGAGGTTAATCCTGGTCAGGGTTAAGAAAAAAGCGATCAGGCTGAAAAAATAAACGAGGTCCCGCAGGGTAATCACACCCCTGCTCATATTGCGATAATGAAAGTCAATACCGATCATATCAATATAATAATCCGCTCCTGCCGGTAATGCGGACACCTGACTAAGGGCATGAAATCCGGTATAGAACAGGAAACAGGCAAAGGCCGACCCGATAAATGCTACTACGGCATTGCCGGTAAAGCTGCTGCTGCACAGGGCAATTGCGGCAAATACTGCCGTAAGAAAGAATAACCCGATATAAGAGGCGGCTGTAGCTCCCAGGTCCATACCCGACCCGGTGGCGAGTTGCTGTATTGAGAAAAAATAGGTCCAGGTTGGCAGCAGGGCAATCGCCACAACGGCAAGGGCTGCCAGGTATTTCCCATTCACGATCTGCCAGTATGTAAGCGGCCGGGATTGAAGGATCTCAAAACTCCCACTCCGGAATTCATCGGAAAATGAGCGCATGCAGGTGGCAGGAATCAACAGGAGCAGGACCCAGGGAGCCAGGTCAAAAAATTTTTCAAGGCTGGCATATCCAAAATCGAGAATGTTTGTGTCCGGAAAGACAAACAGGAGTAATCCTGTCAGGAGTAAAAAAACAAAGATGGCGATGTAACCTGTTAAACTGCTGAAAAACTGTCGGAATTCCTTTTTGCAAACGGCCCACATAGACGCGAAAATAAAGATATAATTGCTTGCAGCATCTATGCAGTTAAAATCGGCGAAACGCGGTCAGGCAAAAAATTTTTTATCAGATCATTTTCTTCTATATTCGCCTGCGTTTTACCGCAACTATCAAACCGGTAATAACCTCAAAACACCCCAGGGCTACTTGCTTAACTTTTCCCGCTTCGGCGGGATTTTTATTTGAAGGGGATGGCGGTGGGTTGCGCAGATCGTGTAACGTTTATCGTGTATCGCAGACCGATAAAACGATCCGCGATACACGATAAAAGATGCAGGTCAGGTACAGACTTAATTGATTTGTTTGATGATTTGACGGGTGATGATCTGATCCCTGTAAAGGATCTGTAGAATATACATTCCGGCCTGAAGTCCGGCGGGTTCACGCAATTCAATATGATTGATCCCCTTGTATGCGGATTGGTAAGCGCTGGAAAGTCTTCTTCCATAACTGTCAAATAAAATCACCTGTACGGTACGGTCTTCCGGTACAGTCAGGTTAAAAGAGATCAGGTGAACAAAAGGATTCACCAGCCCTGAGATACTAAGTGCAATTTCTGTATTGCTCAACAGAACGATCCGGCTGTAATTATGATACCCATGATCGATGAGTTCTATGCGATAAAAAGATTGTGCATTCACCGGATTCGGATCATTGTAAACATAACTATCACCCATACCTGCAGAAGCTGTTCCCATAATCACAGCCAGTTGCTGATAGTGCAGCCCTCCATCGTCACTTCTTTCCACTACATACTGGATATCGCCCGTTTCATCATAGCTGGTCCACTGGATTCTCGCCAGATTGCCTTCTTGCAGACTTCCTTTCACACTCACCTGAGTGGGTAACACGATACTACAGTTTGCCGTGCGTACGATCTTGGGTGAAGATGTGATAAAATTACAACCCGAATTCGTGAGACTACCCGCTGTCGATGCAATCGTTAGCCTGTAGATTACAGTTGTATCCAGATTATTCAACCGGAAATACCGGGTAACCAGATATTCGTATAATCCGGAAACCGGATTGTAGACCGGAACAGCTGAACCATTCGGTGCTTTACCGGTAGTGTCGATGCCCGGAGAAACCCAGGTCGCACCGCCATCAGTACTCTTTTCCAATTTCCATTCCGTATAATTATTGAAAAACGCAGTTACTTTAAAACGAACCGTATCGTCAGCTCCCCGGCAGAGCGTATCCGGTTTGTTGGGTGTAAGTGAAATATTCGGCACACAACTCGCAACACTGATATCATCAAGAGCCCAGTCATTTCCTCCGCCTCCGGGTGCATTGTTTCGAACGAAAATGATCATACTGGTCTGAGTTGGACCCGTGAGATAGGTAAACCCTTTGCGTACCCACTGGCCTGTATAGGGAATATCGCCGGTAGTATAGTAATCGTATCCATTTACGTTAAAGGTCAGGTTCGGGTGAACTCCCGATGAGTCTCCGGGACCTGTCGGGATATAACCAACACTGCCGGGTGGTTTACCATTGGAGTCACAGGCACAACGGGAACAAATATTCCTGAACCAGGCTGAATATTGATAGTAAGTATTGGGACATAAATTATTAATTGTGTCCAGGAAAGAAATACCTGTTTTATAGGATGAATTGATAACAGCCATATATCCTCCTGTGCTGTTTACGGTATCTGTCGCCGGATTGCCCAATAATGGGTTTATTGCTCCCGTATGGTCACCGATGATATCCCAGAGACTGAATACGCGGTGGGCGGCATCCGGGATCGGCCAGGTATTCAACGTTGTATAACCCGCTCCCCCGATACTGGTGTTATTGGAAATATTATAATAATAGTCATTGGGCGTATTGGGCCCAAAAACATTGTAGGTATAATTGTTGGAAATATTTGAAGATGCGAACCTGTTTTTCGCTTTACCTGAACCAAATGTACCCCCGAACTCAGAGGAGATCGTATTACTGGATGAATTCGGGCAGATCGACAGGTTCTGGAAAATCATCACGGAATCCTGGGGAAAAGTAATCGTTGTCAGCGCAAGACCCCTTGGGAAATAGGATATAATTCCCCCGCCAAGACTCACTTTGGACCCATATCCACCTGTCACCTGGACATGAAATGTTGCAATCAATATACAGGTGGCTCCATAAAAAGAGGGCTTATCATTATAAGTAATCCGGCCCCGCCTGGTCGCAGTGGCTGTTGGTGCATTTTTGTACCCCAGATTGATTCTGACATTGGCACCATTAATTCCTCCAGCATCATCACCCTGGATATCGGTAAAAGTCTTATATACTTTGCCTTCATTGGTTAATATCGCCAGGGTCCCGGGTATGTAAGTAGTGTTGCTCGGAATGACATCGAAATAAGCACAGCTGTCAGCATAGTCATTCACCCCACTACCACCGACTACGAAAGTAGCCCTGACTTCAAGAATGTCACCGGGTTCAATGGTTCCCCCCGTCGCACCCTTGGTCAGGTTGACATAACTTTTCCCATAGTCGATTTTGAGTTGGGCTAAGGCCGGATCCGCACAGATTGCAGTTATCAGCAGGGTGTAAATGATCCGTAATTGGGTAAAATTAGGCTTATAGGTTTTCATTTGGTTTGGACTTTTCTGTGAGCTTTCTCACCAGAAATGGATTAGACTTAATAAATGTAATACCCGTACATGCCAATTCAAATCGTAAATGTACTTCGTAGAGTTAGGGGGGTGATAATGAAAGACTTATAAAGCTTTATGCATCAGGCAAATCCAAATAAGTTTTTATTCTTAAATTATAAGATGCAGATAACGAAGCACTTACCTGGAAGGATTCACAGGCAAATATTTTCGACCAAAGAAATGATTTCGGCGGTAGCCGGTAAAATTTTCCGGTTTAACGACTTCCTTACGCTATTCCGGTTGTGGCTAAACAGCGAAACTCTCTCCGCAGGCGCAGGTTCTGCTGGCATTCGGATTATTGAAGTAAAAGCCCTTTCCGTTCAGTCCTTCTGAAAATTCGAGGGTTGTATTAACGAGGTATAAAAAACTCTTCAGATCCGTGACAACCTTTACTCCATTATCCTCAAACTCCTGATCCATGGGTTTTTTTTGATTGTCGAAATCCATTTTATAACTCAGGCCGGAACATCCCCCACCAATTACGGATACACGAAGGAAGAGATTTGATTTATCTGGAAGCGGAGATTCTTCCATCAACTTCATCACTTTTTCTTTTGCCTTATCTGAAACGAATATCATTGTTGAAATTTTAACCGAATGAATACCTTTTTTTAGATGCTCTGCCTGCTGCATTCAAAACCAGCTCACCTTATCTATTACAAAATTAACGTCTTCTCAGGTATTATATTTCTCATGATTGCATAACCCACAACATCAGGCCGGTTCAGGCTTCCAAAGCCCATCTAATGCGATGTTCTGCATAATAATTTTACAAAAACAACCGAAGTACAGGCAAATTTAACCTTAAAACACCGGGGCAGTGGGCTATTACACGTTAAATCTTACATTTAGGAATGAAAAAACTGGAGCACATCGGGATCGCGGTAAAGAGTCTTTCCCGGTCCATCCCCCTGTTTGAGGCTCTCCTGAATACAAATTGTTATAAAGAGGAATTTGTTGAATCTGACGCTGTGAACACGGCATTTTTTGCCGTGGAGAATCATAAAATTGAATTACTCGAAAGTACAGATCCCGAAGGCATCATTGCGAAATACATTGCAAAAAAAGGAGAGGGCATACACCACATCGCCTTCGCAGTTACTGACATTGTAGCTGAAATCAAAAGATTGTCTGCCGCGGGATTTGTTGTACTGAATGAGACCCCTCGTACCGGTGCCGACAACAAAATGGTTTGCTTTTTACATCCGAAAAATACAAACGGAGTATTAATAGAATTGTGCATGGAAAAGAATTAACGCACTGGTCAGTATTCCCCACGCTTTGCCGAACTTCCAATGCACAATAAAAAAATCGACGAACATGCCCCCATATCAGATCTGTGAATGATAAAAATCTCAGACGGATTCCTCTCCCTCTATTTTGTTGAGGCCAAGTTTTTCCATGGCCAGCTGGGCAGCGATCTGGCTGGCATCTTTTTTATTATAAGCCCGACCCTGTGAAATCAGCTCGCCATTTACCACCGCACCTACAGTAAATAATCTGCGGCCGCCTTCCATATGTTCGTCAATCGTTTCAAATTCCAGGTTCTTCCCGTTTTTATTGGCCCAACCGTATAATTTGTTTTTGTGGTTGATTTCGAGGTTTTCGAGATCTTCCATGAAAAGGTAGGGCTGAATAATGCGTTCCATCACCCATTGTCTTGCCTTATCATAACCCTTATCCAGGTAAATGGCACCCACTACAGCTTCCAGCGTATTCCCGAAAATCTGGCTCATTTTCAACGATCCGTCAAATTTGTTGAAATAGGAAATTTTGCGCAATCCCATTTTCACTGCGATATCATTTAGCTGGACGCGGTTCACCATTTTGCTGCGCATTTCTGTAAGAAACCCTTCTTCCTTGTACGGATATTTTTTGAAGAGAAAATCAGCAATGATGGCACTGAGAATCGCATCTCCCAGGTATTCCAGCCTTTCGTTATTCTGGTCAGATGATTCTTTTACCGAGCGATGCGTAAGTGCGGTCTTGTACAACACGGCATTACCGGGTACGAAACCCAGAACATTACGTAATTGTTTACGGAAAGAAACAATTGAAGAGTCGGTCTTAAAAATCCTGTCTAAAAATCCCACAGCACTAAAATAAGATATTTCGGGAAGAAACTATGAGAGTATGAGAGTATGGGAGTATGGGAGTATGGGAGTATGGGAATAATTTTAATTGATTTAAATCATGTAGTCAATAAGTCGTTGGTAAGTTTCAGAATATTTTTGCTACACTTCCACTCCCATACTCCCATGCTCTCATACTTGCTTATATTTTTTCACGATCACACAGGCATTATGCCCTCCGAATCCAAAAGTGTTACTGAGCGCCGCGTTTACAGTTCGTTTTTGTGCGTGGTGGAAGGTAAAATTGAGACGGGGGTCAAGTTCGGGATCGTCTTCAAAATGATTGATGGTGGGTGGTACGATATCATGCACTACACTCATGATACAGGCAATGGCTTCTACCACGCCGGCAGCACCCAGGCAGTGACCGGTCATGGATTTGGTGGAGCTGATATTTGTTCTGAATGCATGCTCTCCGAAAACATCCATAATGGCTTTGACTTCTGAAACGTCTCCCAGCGGAGTAGATGTGCCGTGGGTATTGATGTAGTCGATATCGGCAGGAGACAGCCTTGCATCCCTCAGAGCAGCATTCATAACATTCTTCGCTCCCCGGCCCTCCGGGTGGGGTGCTGTTATATGATGCGCGTCGCCGGTTGCTCCGGCACCCGCAATCTCACAATAGATTCTGGCATTTCTGGCCCTGGCGTGATCCAACTCTTCGAGAATCAGGCATCCTGCTCCCTCTCCGATGACAAATCCGTCGCGCCCCTTGTCATAGGGACGGCTGGCTGTTTGAGGACTTTCATTCCGTTCGCTAAGTGCTTTCATGGCATTGAAACCACCCACACCAGCTTCCGTAATCACACTTTCGGATCCGCCTGTTAAAATAATATCTGCAATGCCCAAACGGATCAGGTTGTAGGATTCCATCAGTGCATTAGTGGAAGAGGCACAGGCACTGACCACTGCAAAATTGGGGCCCCTGAATCCATGCCGGATCGAAATGTGCCCGGCCGCAATGTCCAGGATCATTTTTGGAATGAAAAATGGATTGTAACGAGGGATGCCGTCACTTTTTGCAAAATTCGAAACCTCTTCCTGAAAGGTATTTATTCCGCCTATCCCACTCGCAAATACAACTCCTACCCGGTCACCATCCACATTGTCTTTTGTAATTCCTGCATCTGATACAGCCTGGTCACTAACACCGATCGCAGTCTGGGCAAAGCGATCCAGTTTCCGGGCTTCTTTCCTGTCAAGATAAATGAGCGGATCGTAATTTTTCAGTTCGCAGGCAAAACGGGTCTTGAATTTTGTCGCATCGAACAGGGTTATCGGTTCTGCCCCGGAGACACCCGCTACCAGGTTACTCCAATAATCATTCAGATTATTACCGATTGGCGTCAGCGCACCGATACCTGTAACAACAACTCTTTTCAATTCCATATTACCAATTGCGCGGATAATAAATAATGTGATAAATCCGCTTTCTCAGACTAAGAGCCTTCGAAAAGCGGATCAACGAAGATTTGCGCAGCACAAGAAAACCCCTTATTTGGCGTGTTCTTCCAGGTATCCGATAGCCTGTCCGACTGTCGTAATGGTCTCAGCCTGTTCATCGGGAATTGATATGTTGAATTCCTTCTCGAATTCCATAATCAATTCAACCGTATCAAGTGAATCGGCGCCCAGATCGTTCGTAAAAGACGCCTCATTGGTTACTTCAGCTTCTTCTACTCCTAACTTATCCACTATAATTTTTTTGACTCGTGTTGCGATGTCTGACATTTTTGTAAATTTTAGTTTCGGCTGCAAAAATATAATTTTTGACTTAAACACAACCAACAAGACATTTCAATTTTATTTTTTGATTTGGATTATATACCGGAATTTGCGATTTCCACTACTCTTTTCATCAAATTAACCCCTAGGGCATGGCGCTTAAGCAGATAGACTACGGCTCCCCAGAGTATGAAAAGATGCTGCGATTGCGGTATGATCTCCTGAGAAAGCCGCTCGGCCTGAGTTTTGACCCCAAGGAGCTCGAAAAAGAGAAGGATGACGTACTGATGGGAGCTTTTGAAGACGACCGGCTGCTTGGTTGCTGCCTCCTGACCCAAATGGACGCCAAAACTGTCCGTCTCCGTCAGATGGCTGTTCCCAATAATCTTCAGGGCAAGGGAATCGGACGGGCTTTGATGATTTTTGCTGAAAATATAGCCCGCGATATGGGGTATCAGACCCTCATGATGCACGCCCGTATCACTGCGACGGGTTTTTATGAAAAAATGGGATACGTAAAAAATGATGGCCAATTCATAGAGGTTACCATTCCACACGTGGTCATGGAAAAGCAGCTCCGTTAAAGCTTAAGGCTTAAGGCTTAAAGCGTGAGGCTTAACGCTTAACGCCTCCAAACTAAAACCCACACTTCCACACCTCCACACTTTCACACTTCCATACTTTCCTCCAGTATAACCGCCCCGCGCATTCGCCGCATGAATTCAAGCAGTTTCTCTATAGAATCCATTTCATTCAGCACCAGCATAAATAGTTTACCGTTCTGCCTGAGTCTGGCCTGTCGTGTTTGCTTCTGGATGTAGTCCAGGATATTTTTGAAGATATCTGATTCGAAATATTTTGAATCCGGCCTGTTGATAAAATAAAATTTCACCTGTCCGTTTTTGAAAATAAGTTTTTCAAATCCAAGTTCAACGGCCATCCGACGGATCCTCACTGTATCAAACAGATCATGCACTTCATCCGGCACAGGCCCGAAGCGGTCTTCCATCTCTTTATAAAAAGTATTCAATTCCTCATCCGTTTCACAGTTGTCCAACCGGGTATATAGCGATAATCTTTCAGTGATGCTCTCAACATATTCATCCGGAATCAGGATCTCCAGATCGGTATCAATGGTGCAATCGGCTACTTCCTGCTCCTGTTTCGCAATCTCTTCCTTGAAAAGATCCCTGAAGGAAGTGCGCTTCAGTTCCCGGATAGCTTCATCTAGGATTTTTTGATACATTTCAAATCCCATTTCCACCATAAACCCGCTTTGTTCACCACCCAGCATATTACCGGCTCCGCGTATATCCAGATCACGCATGGCAATTTGAAATCCGCTGCCCAGGTCACTGTGCTGTTCCAGCGTTTGCAGTCTTTTACGGGCATCTGCCGGCAGGGTTGCCAGGGAAGGAGCCAGCAGATAACAAAATGCCTTTTTATTACTTCTACCCACCCGCCCGCGCAGCTGATGCAAATCGCTGAGGCCGAACTGGTGGGCATTCTGAACGATAATGGTGTTCACATTCGGGATGTCCACCCCGCTTTCGACGATATTGGTACAAACGAGTACATCGTATTTCTTATCCACAAAATCCAGAATCCTTTCTTCCAGCTCATGGCCCTCCATTTGGCCATGGGCATAACCGATACTGAGGTCGGGACATAGTTCCTGTAATAAAACCGTCATTTCCCGGAGTCCCTGAATTCGATTGTAGATATAAAATACCTGACCCCCGCGCTCTACTTCATAATATATCGCATCCCGGATAAAATCCTCATTGAAAACCTGCAACTCCGTTTGAATGGGCTGTCGGTTAGGCGGTGGTGTGTTCATAATGCTGAGGTCACGAGCACCCATCAGGCTGAACTGCAGGGTACGTGGAATAGGTGTGGCCGTCAGTGTAAGACAATCCAGGTTGGTTCTAAGTGTCTTGATTTTTTCTTTATGGGCGACTCCGAATTTTTGTTCTTCATCAATGACCAACAGACCCAGGTCTTTAAACTTAACCTCTTTTCCCAGTATGGAATGTGTACCGATGATGATATCAATTTTCCCTTCCTGCAACCGCTGATACGTATCTTTTTTTTCCCTGGCCGACTTGAACCGGTTCACGTAATCCACCGTAACCGGGAAATCCTTAAGCCTTTCCCCAAAAGTTTTATAGTGCTGGAAAGCCAGGATGGTTGTGGGTACAAGAACGGCAGCCTGTTTGCCGTCAAGGCAGGCTTTAAACGCCGCCCGGATGGCGACTTCAGTCTTGCCAAAACCGACATCGCCACAGACCAGACGATCCATAGGTGAGGCAGATTCCATATCCTTCTTCACGTCAGCCGTTGCTTTGCTCTGGTCGGGTGTATCCTCATAAATAAAAGAAGCTTCCAGCTCCGTCTGCATATAGTTGTCAGGTGAAAAAGCAAAACCTTCCTGTGCTTTGCGGGCAGCATACAGTTTGATCAGATCGAAGGCGATTTCTTTAACCCTTGTCTTCGTTCTTTCTTTAAGTTTTTGCCAGGCATCGCTGCCGAGTTTGCTCACTTTCGGAATGCTCCCTTCCTTACCCGTGTATTTGGAAATCTTATGGAGGGAATTGATATTGACATATAATATATCGCTGTCTTTATAAAAAATACGGACAGCTTCCTGCAGACGGCCATTCACGTCAATTTTTTGCAGACCGCTGAATACACCTACACCATGATCAATATGAGTGACGTAGTCGCCCGGCTGTAATTCGCGCAGGGTACGCAGCGTAATGGCCTTGCTTTTATTATAAGCCTGCTTGATTTTATATTTATGATATCGCTGAAAGATTTCATGATCTGTATAACAAACAATTTTCAGGTCCTCATCAATAAACCCTTCATGGATGGAACTCGTTACAGGGTTAAATCGAATGGGCGACTTCAAGTCTTCAAAAATGGTATGCAACCGCTCAAGCTGTTTGGGATTTTCGGCGAATAAATAAACCTCGAATTTTTTCGACTCCCAGTTTTCCAGGTCCGCGATCAGCATTTCAAACCGGCGGTTGAAAGCCGGCTGCGGGCGGGTATGAAATTCAATCACAAAACCTTCGTTGTGCTGGCCGGAACCAAATTCCACGAGGTGCCTGCTCTCCGTAAGATTTTCCATTCCGGACGGTTTGATGAAATCCCCGGCGGCCAGTAGTTTGCCGGCACCGCCTTCTCCGCTTTCGATCATTTTCTGTGTTCCGGATGTCAGGAATTGGTCCAGTTCCTTTTCCAGAACCGATAGCCTGTCCCGGATGAACCGCTGGTCCTGCATCCAGATCACCGTGTTTTCCGGAAGAAAATCAAAAAGGGATATTTTCTTTTCTGTTGAAAAATGGGTTTCAATATTCGGAATGATATTCACCTGAAGCAGGCGTCGTTCACTGAGCTGGGTTTCCGGATCGAAAATGCGGATGGAATCCACTTCATTGCCGAATAATTCCACGCGGTATGGTTTCTCATTCCCAAAAGAATAGATATCGAGAATGCCGCCCCGAAGAGCAAATTGCCCCGGTTCATACACAAAATCCGTACGCTCAAATCCGAAACCCACCAGAGATTCCATCAGGTCCTCCGGTCGGATCGTTTCGCCCGATTTCAGGCGGATCATATTACCGGCCAGGGTTTCCGGTAACACTACTTTTTCAAATAGGGCTTCCGGACAGGTGACAATGATTTTTTTGTTCCCGCCGCCACTCCACCGCGTCAATGCTTCTGTACGCAGCATCACATGGCTGTTGTTCAGCTCCTGCCATGTTTTATTGTTTTTAAAAGAAGAAGGAAAATAGAAAATATCCAGTGCACCAGTGAGATTTTCCAGCGAATTATGGAAATAGGCTGCCGTTTCGGCGTCTTCGCATACGACGAGGTGGTTAAGCTGACTTGTGCTGGACCCGTTGAAGATGGCTGCGATGATAAAAGCCGGTGAAGATCCCTGCAGGTTTTTCAGGATTAGGTGCTGGGGCCGGGACATGGTGAGCCTGTCCGCCAGCTGAAAAAGGCGGGATGAATGCTGATATCGACTCAGTAAAACCTCATTACTCATTCCGTTTTGCAAAGATACTATGGAAGTGTGGAAGTGTGGAAGTATGAAGGTGTGGAAGTTAAAAAAGTTGGGAACCTGTAGGGGGATGTACGGTTCATGCTTCAAAATTCTTGATCATTCACTTCCACACTTCCACACTTCCACACCTTCAGACTAATACGTCGCATCATAATCAATATTGACATTGGCCTGGCTAACCTTATGGTCCACAACCTTTACCGGGGCGATATGGTTGTTTCCGTCAAAATTATTCGCGTAGAACAAAGCATCCTTTTTAGTAAAAAGCGAGTATTCACCTGGAGGAAGGGACGCATAAAAATAACCGCTGTCATCTGAAGTGACGGTCTGGACAAGTCTGGTATGGACAGCGCTGTAGAAGCCTGACTCTCCCTGACGGGTTACCTGGTTGAAACTGGTAAGTTCATAAACATATAAAACGGCTTTTATACCTTTGGGAGGACTTAATTTAACGTCGGGAGACGGCATCCGGTTACCGGAAATCCGGAAAATATAGCCTTCTATGCCCGTTTTTTTACCTTGTGCGTTTGCAGAACTCATCAGAAAGGGAACGGTGTAAACCAATATCAGTATCGTTTTTATCATTCGCATCCAATAAAAAACTAAGGGCAGGTAAGTTAGGTCAAAAACTACTGCACTGTTTAAAAAGCTGTATTTTTAAAGGCTTATTATCACTTAAGAATATACATGATACTCAAGAAATTTGTACCCACAATCCTGGTAGCCTTCTTCCTGATTTCCACAGCCGGCGCACAGGTGAAAACGAATCTTTCAGTCCTGCACGAAGCAGCCCTGCGTTCCGATGCCCGGTATCAGGAAATGAGTGCCAGACTGGCCTCCCTGGCCAGGCAACACAACTGGCCTCTTTTTATAACCCTCAAAACCGGAAACCGCGCCGTTTTATACGGACTGAGTGCCAAAGGCATGCCACTTTATGTAGCCACTAACGACAATATCATTTCAGCTGCTACGATCGGAACCAGCCAGTTGTGGCCCGGCGGAAGCACAGGCCTGGGGCTCAGTGCCGCGATCCCCCAACTTAAAGGTAAGATTGCACTCTGGGACGGGGGACGGGTTTTGGCAACTCACCAGGAACTTGTAGGCAGGGTTGTTCAAAAAGACAATCCCGCATCACTTAGTGACCATTCTACCCATGTATCAGGTACACTGATTGCTTCCGGTGTTAACCCTGTTGCCAAGGGCATGTCGTTCGGAGCCCAGCAATTGCTGGCCTATGATTTTAATAATCACCTGACCGAAATGTTTTTGGAAGCACCCAATCTACTGATTTCCAACCATTCATATGGAGAGCTTGCAGGCTGGAATTTTAATACCGACAAAAACCGCTGGGAATTTCTGGGAGATGCTGGGGATACGGTAGATTATAAATTCGGTTATTACGACGACCAGACCCAGGTTTGGGATTCTATTGCTTATAACGCCCCTTTTTATCTGATTGTGAAATCCGTGGGCAATAACCGGGATGTCAATGGGCCGGCTGTCGGCCAGCCCCG
>JBGPBW010000100.1:0-16153 GCA_041481385.1 Puia sp. | reverse complement strand
CTTTACCACGCGGAGAAAGGGTTCGGCCGCTTCATATTTTTTAGGATCAAGATTTTTTAAAAGTTTTTCCGCTGCCACTGCATTCTTCGGATCCAGTTTTTCACCGTGGGTAAAATCGATTGTGCTGTTGCCGAGACCCAGGATAAGTTTTCCGTCGAATACCTGTGCATGGCACTGCAAACAGTTTGGCGCAACTACAGGTTCCCCGTTTGGCGCGTGTACTACTGTATAATCGTATGGGATATCCTTATTTTCACCTTCCCTGTTTAAATAGTTGAGAGAGCTTTTCCCAAAACCCATCTTGAAATAAGACAATGGAATTCCGCTGCGCAGATAATCACCTGTAGTCAGGTAAATGTATCCTGCTATTGCATCACCGGTACGCTGCGCGCTTGGCGGAACAGGCACGGGTTCGATTCCCGTATTGATGTATAAGACAGAGCCGAAAGAAAGACAGAGCAATCCCAAAACCACGAACATCTTTTTCATACCCTTAAAATTAATCATAAAAGCGCAAGCATAAAGCTTAAAGCTTAAGGCATAGCTTAACGTTTAAGGCTTGACGCCGAACGCGCAGTGCGTAATGTTTGACGATCGATGTCAAATGCATCTGACAGTTATTGATTGCTGGCAATAAAAAAATATGTTAATGTAAAAAACTTTTGACGGTGAGTTCCATGCGTTAAGCGTTAAGCTTTAAGCGTGAAGCCTTAAGCGTTATACCTTAAGCTTTATCTTTAAGCCTAATACACTGCAACCACATTACCATTCACTTTTTTGATAAAGTAGACTTTTTTATTTTCGAGGTATTGCAGGGTGAGTGTCTGACCCGAAGCGGTTGCGCCCGTCTTATTTGTAAACACGGGTTGTATGTCGAAATCGTTAAAAATTTTAAATTTTCTGACGCCGACGCTACCATCCAGCCTGCCGTTTTGCATGACCAGCAACTGACCGAAATGCAGGACCGTTTCATATCCCCGGTAAACCATATCCGAAGGCCGTGAATAAAACCGGTTTTTATAATTCTGTTGTATCGACATCACGAGACTGTCTGCAGGATTTATATAAAACGGGCTGGAATAATAGATCTCCAGGTCAGTATAAGCAGGTGCATTCAAATCGCTGATGGCATCCCAGGTTGGCATGCCGATAATTTTCATGGGATAGGTTTTGCTCATTGGCGCCAGTCTCGCACATAAAGCTTTGCCAAAATTTTCATCCAGGCTTCCAACGAGGATAACGGTTTTGGCGTTACTGTCCAGACCCGGAAATAATTGTGCCGGATCCAGGTTGTTGTCTGCACTGATCCATTTCATTTTCAAAGGAACAGAGGCTGTATTTTTTTCTATGTCTGCGAAATACACCCTGAGCCTATCATCATCGGCCGATGCACGGCGCACATAAAATATATTAGAAGTAGCCCAGTTTCTCTGTATGAATTTGTAAATGGATTCGCAGTGCGCACGCAGGGTTGAATTAAGGATCACGAATTCGGGGTTGCCCGTGATACCGCCATCATTTGGAAAATTCACATTTATAAAAGGAATGTCCCGGTTCTTTGCAGCGACGGCCAGTATGTGCAGCTCTGAGACATTCACGTGGCCTATGATCAGCTGCATTTTGGAAAATGCAGTATCGTCCAGGACCTGCTGAAGGGTTTTTGATGTGCTTCGGGTATCATAGACCGTTATATCCAACGGGATGCTCTTTTTTTGAAGGGAATCCATGGCCATCTGCATACCCTCGTAAAATTCCAGTCCGGGATTCAGGTACTTGGGAAAGTTCTGGTCGAATCTGTAAAGACCTGAAGCGTCAAAAGCTGAGTCCAGATAAAGAGGAAGAAACACCGCGATATGATATCTTGAACTGTCCGATGACTGCGCAACTCCGCCATAAGGCGCCATGAGATCGAGGAAAAGAAAAAAAATAAATCCGTACAGGACATTTTTCATGTTACACGTTATTCCCATTCTATGGTTGCCGGGGGTTTACTGCTGATATCGTATACGACACGGTTTATTCCTTTAACCTGGTTAATAATGTCGCTTGAAACCTGAGCGAGAAAATCGTAGGGGAGATGTGCCCAGTCTGCCGTCATGCCGTCTACGGAAGTAACTGCCCGTAGCGCTACCGTGAATTCATAGGTGCGTTCATCCCCCATGACGCCGACGCTTTTTACCGGAAGCAGCATTACACCAGCCTGCCAGACTGCTCCGTACAATTTATGATCTTTTAAAGCCTGTATAAATACCTGGTCGGCTTTCTGAAGCAGGTCCACTTTTTCCGGAGTCACTTCACCCAATATCCTGATGGCCAGTCCCGGACCGGGGAAAGGGTGTCTTTGCAACAATTCGTCGGGAATCCCCAGCTCCTTTCCAACTTTTCTCACTTCATCTTTAAACAGGTAGCGTAAAGGTTCCACGAGGCCCAGTTTCATTTTCTTTGGAAGACCGCCAACGTTATGATGCGATTTAATAGTCTGTGAAGGACCATGTACTGACATACTTTCTATCACGTCAGGGTAAATGGTGCCCTGTCCAAGAAGGTCTATCCCTTTAAGCCTGGTCGCTTCTTCCAAAAATATTTTAATAAACTGCTTCCCAATGACCTTGCGTTTGGCTTCGGGATCCGTCTTATCTTTTAATTTTTTGTAAAACCGTTTTTTGGCATCAATCCCCTTAACGTTCAGGCCTATACGCTTATACGTATCCAGCACCTGTTGAAATTCGTCTTTCCGCAATACGCCGTTATCAACAAAAAATCCAAATAACCGCTTACCGATCGCTTGGTGGATCAGGGTAGCCGCCACAGTGGAATCGACGCCACCGCTAAGGGCCATGATCACTTTTTTATTTCCGATGGATTTTTTCAGTGCTTCTACTGTGTCGCTGATAAAGTGGGCAGCTGTCCAGTCCTGCTTACAGCCACAAATGTCAACGAGGAAATTGCGTATGATTTTCTTTCCCTCAATAGAATGGTACACTTCGGGGTGAAACTGAAGGCAATAAAGCGGATTTCCCTCGCCATTATTCCGGAAGGCTGCATAAGGTATTGAATCGGTTGTCGCCAGCACGTCAAAACCAGCCGGCAGATCAAGTATCGTATCAGCATGGCTCATCCAGACCTGCGAAAGATCACTAACACCCTGTAGTAAGGTATCGTCTTTCAATTTACGCAGGAGGGCCCGGCCATATTCCCTTTTGCTGCTGTTTGCCACGCGTCCTCCAAATTGCCTGGCGGTGAGCTGGGCACCATAACAAATCCCCAATATGGGGAAATTCCTGTGGAGGCCCTTTACATCCACCTGGGGTGCCTGCGTATCGTTTACAGAAAAGGGGGAACCGGATAAAATGATCCCTTTTAATGCAGGGTCTGGAGCAATTTTCTGATGAAATGGGATGATTTCACAATACACACTGGCTTCACGAACAGAACGGGCAATCAACTGGGTATATTGGGAACCAAAATCGAGGATGAGAATCTTTTCATTCATGAGCCGCAAAGATAAAGAAATGATCTGCCTTTTTTAGGTCACAACCGTATTTTAAGGGCTAAACTGTAACCTTTAAGCCTGAAAATCGTCCAATGGGAAATATTTTTTTCCAACGGGTATAAAAACCGAACTTTTCACTATAAAATACAAACATGAAAAAGCTTTATTTCCTGTCTTTGATTGCGATGCTCGGCCTGTTCTCCTGCCGTTACTTTGGAAAACGCATCCATGGAAATGGCAGTATCAGATCGGTTGAAAGACCCGTTTCACCCTTTAAGGAGGTGGAAGCTAACGGAAACATCAGATTGATCGTAATTCAGGGAGATTTGAAACCCGTCAGGATTGAAAGTGATGAAAACCTGCTGTCCTATATAGAAGTACTTCAGGAAGGTGATCGGGTCACCATCCAGACCCGTCCGGGCTTAAACCTGATTCCGACAGGCGACCTGAATGTGTATGTTACTTCTCCGATCTATAAAAGCATTGACGTTTCCGGATCCAGTGATATTGTTGGCCAGACCCGGATAACGAGCACGGATGAGCTTTTACTGAATGCAAGCGGTGCCGGCGACATCGTGATGGAAGTAGATGCGCCAAAGATTTCGGCTGGTATTTCAGGGAGTGGTTCTGTTAAGCTTAAGGGCCAGGCTAAAGATTTCGATGTGGACCTGAGTGGTGCGGGCCACGCTTACTGTTACGACCTGCTGACTGAAAACACCTCCGTTGGTATTTCAGGTGCGGGCAGTGCCCAGGTATTTGCGAGTGTGACGCTAAGTGCCAATGTAAGTGGCGCCGGCAATATCAGTTATAAAGGAAATGCGAAAATATCACGCCAGGAAATTTCGGGAGCCGGAAGTGTAAACAAAGTGGATTAGTCAGAGGTCAACATAGCGTACATGAATCCAGATATCACGGTTGCGTCCCTTATCATCCGTACAGGAAACTTTCACGGGACCTTCTTCCGGAATAAAAAATTGTTTGGAACCGGCAGTGCTTGATTTGTAAAACCGGTTATTGATATACCAGAAAATCCTGGATACATCATTGCCACTGTGGCACTTTAATAACAAGGGTTCCGGATTTTTTTTGCTGATCAGATATTCTGATCCGGATGATAGTGATGTGATTGAGGGACCCTCTTCGTGAAAGATTTTTTCACAGGCCGGGTTGTGTGGGGGTATTTTTTGATAGGCTATATGATTCTCCTCGTAAAAGCGTTGCATTTCAGACTGAACGATCGGGTATAATTTCTTCCGGTATCCATTAACCGGCATGCAGGTTCTGCAGTATGACATTTTTTCATCTGCTGAAATGAAAACTTCCTGTATATGATTGCAGGTTTTGTTGGAAGAAACGCCGGGAATAAAATATCCCGTAATCAGATTATTGCAATATTCTCCTGGCAACAATCCGGTCTCTGCACAAACCATTCTGGAATCCAGCCTGTCCGGTTTGGCAAACCATTGTTCTCCTTCATCATAATCTATGGAGTTGAATATTTTGAACAGTAGCGGCGTGGCGGTGTTTGCTCCACTAAGTTCCGGAACCCCCCGTGCTGAAAAATTTCCGCACCAAACACCGACCGTATACTGGGCATTATAACCAATACTCCATGCATCACGGCGCCCATATGAAGTACCTGTTTTCCACGCAATTTTTGGCATATGTGCTGTGGACTGCCAGTTAAGCGGAAAATCGGGGCGGTTTACTTTGGATAGTATTTCATTAATCATATAAGCGGCATCAGGACTAAGTACTCTTTTCGGACCATGTCTGATTTCATTTTGATAACTATCGGGATGATAATATGATCCCCCGGTAGAAAACATGCTGAACAATCCGGTTAGTTGTTCCAGGCTGGCGCCACAACCTCCAAGAATCATAGACAGGCCCAATTTCTCCTGGTCTTTTTTTACGGATTCAAATCCACAACCTGCCAGTGCCTGTATCAGGCGGTCCTTGCCGAGCATCTTTAAACTTCTTACTGCTGGAATATTCAGCGAATGTTCCAGCGCATATTCCATAGTCACACTGCCGTTGAATTTCCGGTCAAAATTTTCGGGTGCATAACCCTGATAGTTTACGGCCACGTCGTTGATGATTTGCTTGGGCGTTGTCAGGCCTTCATCCATGCAAAGTCCATAGAGCAGTGGTTTCAGGGTGGATCCCGGCTGACGAATGGCTGTAGCGCCATTAACCTGGCTTCCATCCAGCGTATCGCGAAAATCTGCCGAGCCCAGATAAGAAACGATCCGGTGGGTTTGATTATTGATCACCACCACGGATGCATTTTGAATATTTTTCAAACGGCTTTCCTGAACATAGTCAGCAACGAGTTTTTCCAATTTGAGTTGTTTATTCATATCAATAAACGTAGCGATGCGCTCACCTCCCGACTTTTTTACTTTCCTGCTCAAATGGGGAATATAAGCAGGCGCATTATGGCGGATTGCTGTAAGCGGTTCCAACAGGGCATCTTCGATTTCTTTTGCGGTAAATAATTGCTGTCTTTCAAACTTTTTTAACCAGACATTCCTTGCCTGTATAATCTTTGTATTTGCTTTTCCGATAACCCATGCTGCCGGACGGTTCGGGATGATGGACAAAGTGGTTATTTCAGCCAGGGAGAGATGGTCGGGGTTTTTTCCAAAATACAAAAGGGCGGCAGCTTTTACACCCTGGATATTTCCGCCATAAGGAACCAGGTTGAGATATAGATCGAGAATTTCTTTTTTTGAATACTTCAATTCGAGCTGTTCAGCCCGGAAAATCTCGATCACCTTATTCAAATAGTTTCGTTTCCTGGGTTCCAGCGCCCGGGCCACCTGCATAGAAATTGTGGAAGCACCGGAACGTATTTTTCCATGCAGGATATTTCCTACCAGTGATTTCACAAGGGCAAATGGATTCACTCCGGGATGATAATAAAAATATTTATCCTCTTTAAACAGGATCGTATTTTTCAGCTGGGGACTCAGTTCATCTTCATTAAGCCGCATACGCCATTGCTGATCGTGTGTAAGAAAAGCATGCACGATCTGTCTCTGATCGTCCAGAATACAGGTTGAATATTCTATTTTATCAGGTAGGGGAAAGATGCAACACAACAGTCCAAAAAGCAGGATAAAAGAAATTCCTGTCACAAATGTCCAGGTAAGTATTCGTGTAAGAAGTCTGCGGATGAAATGCATAAGCCGTCAGTTAACAAGTTCCCTTGCATTTTCTAATGCAGCAGCCGTTGGTTTTTCACCAGACAACATTTTAGCTATCACAACGATCCGGGATTCCGCGTCAAGCAGACGTATTTTCGTGTTGACCGTATTTCCTTCTGCTTCCTTATAAACATAAAAATGGGTATTCCCCTTGGCGGCAATTTGGGGCTGATGCGTAATGCAGATCACCTGTCTTTTTTGTGAGAGTTCTTTCAATATCATGCCGACCTGCCTTGCCGCTTCTCCGGATATTCCCGAATCAATTTCATCAAACAAAAGGGTGGGCATATCCATCGATTGGGCAACCAGCGATTTAATACATAACATGAGCCGGCTGAGTTCCCCGCCAGAAGCCACTTTTTTCAGGGATTCGAAACGTTCACTTTTATTGGCGTCAAATAAAAATTCAATGTTATCCATGCCCTCGTCATGTAAGACGGATTCATTGCATACTACGCGGATCCGGGCATTGGGCATTCCAACTTTTTTCAGGAGACCGTTCACTTTTTCTTCCAGTCCTCCGGTTTGTGCCCGGCGATTTGCAGAAAGTTTGCGTGCCAGTTCAGTGGCTTCCTTTACAAGTGATTCCACTGTTTGTTCCTTGACATGGATCACTTCAGCAATATCTAGTGCTGCTGACAATTTTTTCCGGAGTTCCTCCCGAATCCTGACCAGGCCGGCTGTTGTGGTTACCTGATGTTTCTTAAAAAGTTTATACCCCGCATGTATGCGTTCATTTAATTGATCTATTTGCGCAGCGTCGTACCGGATGCCCTCGCTTACAGATTCGATTTCACTGGCTAAATCCTGAACTTCGATATAGACAGAACTGAGCCGCTGCAGTATTTCGGGAAACTTTTCGTGATAATCGCGAAACGGTTCAAGCTGATGGGAGAACAACCGGAGTTGTTGTACCATCGGCTGTTCCGATTGTTCCATGCCAAAATGAATGGCATTCAAAACGGACTTAATACCTTCTGCATGACTTTGTTTCTTCAGCAAGATTTCAGCCTCTTCAATTTCATCTTCTTTCAACCCCATTTCCTCCAACTCCTGAAACAGGAAATGATGATAATCGTGTTCCTTATCCGCCATAGCCTGTCTTAATTTTAGCTCTTCCAACTGACGGCGGGACGATTGCAACTGCTGAAACAGCAATCGGTAACGGCCGAGCAAAGATGCATTAACCGCCAGGGCATCTACAACTTTCAGTTGAAATCCCGCTTCCCCGACTGACTGCATGTCGAATTGCTGATGAAGATCTACCAGCAGGCTACAAAGCCTCCTCAGTTGTTCCAGATTGACGGGCGTATCATTCACAAAGGCCCTGGACTTTCCATTGGGACCGATTTCACGACGCAGAATGAGATCCTGGTCGCGGTCCAGCTCTTCTTCGGTTAAAAAATTCTCTACTTCTGCCAGATGATTTACGCGGAAACATGCTTCCACGATTGCTTTACGGTCGCGATGTTTGAGGATGGCGCTATCTGCCCTTTCGCCAAGTACCAGTGAGAGCGCGCCGGCGATGATCGATTTACCTGCACCTGTTTCTCCTGTGATCACCTGCAAGCCATCGGAAAAATCAATTACGATGTCTTCAATTATCGCATAATTTTGTATATGTAAATGGACCAGCATATAAATTTCTTATCTGAAATATAACGAAAATACTAACCTCGCGTACAGCGTTCTACCCCGGCTTTTGCTTTTTGATCCAGCGCATTCTTATAGTCGTGGGCGCGCATGGCCAATACCTTTTTAAAATAGACCAGGGCATTTTTTTTATCCCCCTTTTTTTCATAAATATAACCCAGCTGTAGTGCAGCACGTGCTCCATAATATTCACGCCGGTTTTCACCCAGCCTTAACGCTTCCTGGTATGCGACCATGGCTTCTGTTTCCCTTCCAAGGGCATCGTAAATCCTTCCTGTACGGTATTCAAATTCCAGCCGGTCAGCTGCGTCGGGAAAAGAAGATGCCTGCCTGCCGGCCAAAACCTGAAGCGCCTGCCCATAATAACCCCCATCATCAAGCAGGCGCGCCTTAAGCAGGACCTCATTTGGCCATCTTCCTGATTCCGCTTCTTTCTGCGCCTGTTTGTCTGCATCGGTTTCAGTATTGCCTGATACCAACAAACGTGCTCTGGCAACCCTGGCCTTATCGGCTTCCCCCTGCAGATAATACATCCAGCTGATCTTCTGCAGTACATCTTTAACATAAAAATTTCCCTTAAACCGGGTTATATATCGTTGCAGATTAACTATGGATCCAGGATCGAGCCGGTCAGCCTCAGCATAACCCAGTTGCATATCCCACAGGGGCATCTCGAGGTAAACCGGATCCGGGTTCAGTTGGGAAATGACTACTTCGGTAACTGATGCATCCTGGTTGTTGAGTGAAAGATTAGCTACGAGATAGGCAAAAAGATAATTGTTGCGGAGATCCCAGTTTTGGCTATGTATATATTTGAAAACTTCTTCCCGCTGGTTGAGAATGTAAAATTTCAGATAAAGGAAATAAAAAGCGGCTTCGTTATGAAAAATCCGGGCATAAGAATCGTTGCTGTTCAGCACTGCTTCCAGATTGTTCATCCCTGCATCAATTGTTCCCTGAATACCCAGAAGTTTGCTTAGCCACTGATACCCCGGCGGGATTGTTCCAGCTGCTACCTGCATAGATCCCTGCAACATGCGACCTGGCTGAAAGTCCGGAAACTTCTCCAGGTTTTCTTTTCCTGTAAGAAATGACCGGCGGAAAGACCAGGCAGCATCCCAACGGTCACCAAACTTAATTTCGACGGCAGCCCACTGAAAATAAATGACGGAGCGTGTAAAAAGGTAAAACGGAGAAGAAGGGTCACCCTGCTTCATCATCGCCAGGCGTTGATCGACGGATGGTTTTCTGCGCCGGTATTCTGCCGGATCCTCATTAAAATACAGGGTGAAAAAATCGATGTAATTATCCAGAAAATAGGGAATAAGATTTCCCGGGTCTGATTTTTTCTCTGAATCGAGGATCCGTTTTCCACTGCTCAGGCGCAGCCTGATGATTTCCTCGTAAGCTTTACGACAATCTGCATTAAAATCAAACCGGTAGGGAACCTGCGCCATTCCGGAGGGTATGCACGAAAGGGAAAAAAATAATATAAAAAAAACACAAACGGAATGAGCCATCCGGATCATGGTGCAAGTTAATCGACCCATGCATCTGGTGAAATCTTATTTCACATCAACGCCATCATTGAGATCATTGTCTACGAGAATGCGACCGCAGTTCTCGCATACAATAATTTTTTTATGCTGGCGGATTTCGCTCTGACGCTGGGGAGGTATTGCATTGAAACAACCCCCGCACGCATCCCGGACTACCGGAACTACAGCCAGTCCATTTCGGTAATTGGTCCGTATACGGTCATATGAATGGAGTAACCGGGGTTCAATTTTTTCGCGGGCTTCTGAAGATAACTTGGAGAAATGACGTTCTTCTTTTTCTGTCGCAGCGATAATTTTATCGAGCTCTTCTTTTTTATTCTTCAGTACTGAATCTTTTGTAGAGAGCGCTTTTTTTGCCTTATCCAGTAACAACACTTTTTCCGCCACTTCTTCCTGAGCATCCTTGATATGTTTCTCTGAAAGTTTAACTTCCAGTTGTTGCATTTCAATCTCTTTGTTTATGGCTTCGAACTCACGGCTGTTCTTGACATTTTCACTTTGCTTCTCATATTTTTTGATCAGTTCCTCAGAATCCTTCATCGCCTGTTTTTTCTGGGAAATGAATTCCTGAATGCCATTGATCTCTTCCTCAATACGCGTCTGGCGTGAATTCAAGCCCTGGATTTCATCTTCCAGATCACTCACTTCCATTGGAAGTTCGCCTTTCAATATTTTATATTCGTCTAATTTGGATTCGATCTTCTGAAGACTGATCAGAGAGGCTAATTTTTCTTCTACTGAAAATTCTTTGACGTTGGCCATAGTTTATATATAATAATTGACCGGGTTTGTAACCGTGCCCGATTTAAGGACGGCAAAGTTAGGATATTTTTCGAGGATAACCGCAACCAGAAGATCCACTGTAAATTGTTCACTTTCAAAGTGGCCGATATCCGCAATCACCAGTTCGCCCCGGTTTTGAAAAAACTCATGATATTTAATATCGGCACTAATGAAAAACCGGGCATTCTCATGTAAGGCGTTGGAAATCAGAAAACTACCAGCTCCACCGCAAACGGCGACCCGGGAAACCGGTTTCCCCAGCAACGGACTATGGCGTATAACAGGAGTTCCAAAAGCCTTTTTAAGCTGTTCCAGGAGTTGTTTTTCAGAAAGGGGATTTTCCAGATCACCGACCAAACCCGATCCTGATGCCTGCATATCGTTCCTGGGGAGGAGAATCCGGCGATTCCGGAGGCCCAGTTTATCCGCTATGGTGGCATTAACGCCCGAAACTATATTGTCCAGGTTGGTATGGATTGCATAGACCGCTATATCTGCCTTAATGGCTGCCACCAGCGTTTTGGCGGGCTCATTTTGCAGAATCAGGTTTCGTATGGGCCGGAATATCAGTGGATGGTGGGAAATGATGAGATTGCAGTTTTTACGGACAGCTTCGTAAACTACGTTTTCGGTACAATCGAGGTTTATTAAAATACCGGTACATTCCGAGTCTGCGTTTCCAGCAATAAGTCCGCAGTTATCGTATTCTTCCTGAAATTCAAGAGGAGCATAATATTCCAGGTGCTGAATGATATCTCTGATTTTCATGCAGTCAAATTAAGCCTTTTCCTTTTTTTACCTGAAAGAACTTAACTTTCTAAAAACTTTGTTATGAAAAAATATCTTCTCTTCTTTTCCGTCATTATCTTATTTGGTTTAAAACCCATGGATAAAACCCTGACCTCGCAGGAAAGGGAATTTGCCACTCAGTTTATGGTTACGACCCGGGATACACTTCTAATGGACGTAAAGGGACTGACACCTGCCCAACTCAATTTCAAGGCAGACTCAACCCGCTGGAGTGTAGCCCAGTGTGTTGAACATATCGCTTTAGCAGAAGCGGCATTAACGATGGCTTACCAGCAGGGACTCAATTCGCCCGCGGACCCCTCCAAAAGAGATTCCGTGAAATATACAGATCAGCAGATCATACATTTTCTGACAGATCGTAGTCGGAAATTTCAGGCGCCGGAAATGCTGAAGCCCGTGGGAACATTTGGCTCTTTCCAGGCATCCCTCGATTCTTTTGTTGCCAGAAGGAACCGGAATATAGAATTCGTCAAAACCACCCAGGCGGATCTCAGGGATCATTTTGTAACATTTCCGGGCGTTGGGGTTGTCGATGACTATCAGGTTATTCTTTTCATGGTTGCTCATAGCAAAAGACATACGCTGCAACTGGAAGAAGTGAAAGCCAGCCCGGGATTTCCTAAGTGAAAACGTCTTTATCTTTCAACGATAAAGCCTGAGCTATCGCGACATTTAACCATTATTCCACGATCGTCTCGTTGTGCACAAGTTTCCCGTCTGACGTATATCCTTCGAGCACGATGCGGAAACTATGTGTCAGGTCGCTATTATAGAATGGAATACTGAATCGGGTTTTATTGCTATTCCCAGTCAGATTGGGATTCCAAAATAAGGTCGTGCGAATGTCGTCCGTTTCCGGTTCGGGATTAATCAGGTAATCGGGAGAATAAAATTCACGTTTGGGCGAATAACCAGGAATCCTGGCCATCTCAAGCCCTTTTAAAGTTGGATCGGGTGCCCTGTCAGCACCTTTTTTGGTATATACAGCGATAACTCCGCCTGAACCCCCACCAATTACTCCGGATTCTCCCGGAGAGAAAACTTTTACCATAGCGATATCGGACATACCCATATTGGCAACCGAACCCGGATCGACTTTCATCTCATTCAGGTAAACTGCCGGAGTAGAACCTCTCCACGAAAGGGTGGGTGTCGCCCCCGCAGTAGAAATCTGCAGGCCGGCAACCTTACTTTGGAGGTAGGCAAATATATTTAATGATGCGAATGAAGTAGCATCACTACCCACGTCAAAAATTGTCGCATTTCCACCGCTGAATAAACCGGAGCTGTATAGTTCGTCCAGTTTTTCTTTATTGGATTTGATTCGACCTTTTACTACAACAGCGCCCAGGTATTGCACTTTTTGATTCTGCTCATTGACGCGGGATACTTCAGTGAAAATCGCCCTGCTTTTTCTGACGAGAGAACTATCGTCGGCAGACCAGGCAGGCATAGTCATCGAATACGGTTTGAGTTTCCTGGATCCCCCGTAAAGACCGTTTTTAAAAATGACGGCGGATTCTTCGGAAAGTTTCTGGTTTGTGTTGAATTGATAATACACTTTAGCCGTGTCAAAAAAGACCAGACCTGAGAGCCGGAATTTTCCGTTATTTGCATAAGGCACAGATATCATTCTGGAGCTGGAGTCTTTATTATATACAATAGCATTTATACTTTCGTCCCTGGCAATACGTGAATATTGAATGCCCAGCACGTCGGCATTCAGCGAAAGATAGTTCTCAACAGGATATTTGATAACCGGCGTTTTGCCCTTAGCCAGGTCTTCCCATTTAAATCTCCGCCATCCGTGAGTAAGCATCACCAAATCGAGTTGCTGTATCATAGAATCTGAATTATTTTGAAAGTAGTAATATGGATTTTTAACATACCCGTGAAGATCACCGGTGAGCAGTAAACTTGAAATGATGTTATCATCCCACGGCCTGTTTCCATCCACCTCCGCATCGGTGATCGCCATGGACAGGTTATATTGTATCGTATCAGAAAGTTCGATTTCCAGTACATTCCTTCCCCTTTTCTTAAAACTCTTCCCACTCATATTCAATTTGACATTTGAGCGGAAGTTGTGATTATTAATAAAACACACTCTTTCAGCCAGAGGTGACTGGTTCATATCAAAAATAGTTAACTGCAGTATGCCTGTCGGTAACTCATCGGTTGGAATACTCCCACCGTTTATGGTTACCGTTTTCAGGTTTACAATGGCCCGGTATACCATCTGCTGATTCATATGACCAACTACAACAACCTGTTGATTAGTAAGATTTTCTTCCTGTCTTGACACCGAGAAAATGAGTTTCTGGTTCATGTTCACAACCCGCAGGCAAATCCCGGAGCTTCTTACCGGTGGCAGGTCCGTTCTGTACTCAACCCCTTTCTGGTCTTTCCATTTGGCATAAAAAACGTCCTGTTTATCTGGTGCCAGAATAAATTTCCCCATTCCGTCATGCACTGAATTAAAAGAGATGAGTTCCTTTCCAGTCTGATCGTATAAAATGCCTGAAATCCTGTGTGGCTGACCATAAACGTCTTCTGCCTTAAATGCAATCGTGTTCTCGACGCCGGCGATCATCTCGCCGCCTTCCGGAAAAAAATGCAGGTTGATCACCGGTTGTTCCGTTCGTCCTGCGGAATCGTCGGTGGTTCCGATAATCCGAAGATCCCTGGTGAATACGAAACTCGTGTCGAAATTTAGCATCCAGCCCGTATATGCCCGAATATGAATGCGCGTGCCGGAAAAAGACACGGGTATGTCAAAGCTTCCCCAGGCAGTCGATTTATAAATAGGGGCCGTATTTCGCAATAGCAGATTTCCATTTGCATCATATATCTCCGCATAAAAATTTTTGCTCAATGGAGAAGGATCAAAACCTGAAAACAAATAGGCTTTATACCAAATACGATCTCCCGGATTATATGCCTTCTTGTCAAATTGTAAATACAGTTTTTCCTGGGGGTATTTTTCGGCATATACCTTCATCATGGAGTCGATCATCTGTCCCGAACTGAACAGTGGTGAAAAATAAAGAAGAGTACACACAAAGAATACAAGATTGCGTTTCATATGGTAAAAATTAGGACAAATCTCTGTTATCTTGCGAAAGAAATAAAACAGAATTTTCGTTTAATTCATTATAAGATGATAAAAGTGACAAACAGCCGGGTCCAATATGAAAAATACCGAAGCCATATGCGCAAACTCGCCGACCTGCGGGCTTCACTGGCGCTGATGCAATGGGACCAGGAAACCTACCTTCCGCACAAAGGAGCGGGCTTCCGTGCCCAGCAGATTGCAACGCTTGCAGAAATGGCACATGAACTGGCTACTTCGAAAAAACTCGGTTCTTTATTGGAATCATTGCATTTGGCGGAGGGCCTCAGCGATTCGGAAAGAAAAAATATTAACTTAAACAGAGAGGATTTTGCAAAACAGAAAAAATATCCTGCAGCGTTTGTACGCAGGATGAGTGAAACGGTTTCCAAAAGTTTCAACGCATGGAGCCAGGCCAAAAAAGAAAGCCGGTTTACTCTTTTTGAGAAAGAACTGGCTGAATTGGTTGCGCTGAAAAGGGAAGAAACGGAACTCCTGGGTTACAGCAAACATCCTTATGATGCACTGATGGATGAATTCGAGAAAGGCTGCACGGTAAAATTAATAGACAGCCTCTTCGGGAATATGCTTCCCAAATTGCGAACAATTCTCGAAAAAATCAAACAGAAAAATCAGCCGGAAGACGCATTTCTATTTAAATTCTTCGACAAAAAAAAGCAGTGGGATCTGGGCATCGAAGTGATTGCCGAACTGGGATTTGATTTTGGCGCCGGACGGCAGGACCTTTCCAGCCATCCGTTCAGTACCAGCTTCAATAAATATGATGTTCGCATAACCACACGCATAGATGAACATGATTTCAGTAGCATGCTGTTCAGCTGCATACATGAAACCGGACATGCTCTTTACGAACAGGGGTTGCCAGAATCAGAATACGGTCTGCCATCCGGCGAATACGCTTCCCTGGGGATACATGAATCACAATCGAGGTTGTGGGAAAATCATGTGGGCAGAAACCGGGCTTTTTGGAAACTTCATTATCCCAAAGTCTGCAAGATCTTCCCGGAAGTATTCTCCGGCATTGATGAAGAAACTTTTTACAGGGCTGTAAATAGAATAAAGCCATCCCTGATCCGGACTGAATCCGACGAGCTCACATATCATTTTCATGTAATGATCCGTTATGAAATTGAAAAAAAACTGATTACCGGAGAAATCAAAACAAAAGATATTCCGGCATGCTGGAACGAACAATATAAGATCTGGCTGGGTGTGGATCCACCAGACGACCGGCAGGGCTGTCTGCAGGATGTACACTGGAGCCATGGGAGTTTCGGTTATTTTCCTACGTACAGCCTGGGCAGCTTTTATGCAGCTCAGTTTTTTGCTGCAGCAAATCGTGCTGACGGGCAGCTGACCGGAAAAATGGAAAAAGGCGATACCAGCGACTTATTGCATTGGTTGAGGCAACGTATACACGCTTCCGGTCGTACATTTAAGAGCGGGGAAATCTGTAAAATGGCTACCGGAGAGCCTCTTAACGTTCAGTATTTTCTGGATTATGTACTTG
>JBGPBW010000099.1:0-16343 GCA_041481385.1 Puia sp. | reverse complement strand
TTTTTTGTGTTCAAATTCTTTTCCCAGCAACCCCAGGAATCGTTGTCTGAATTTTTCAAAACCTTTGGGTGGTTTTGTGGGTACTGTTTCCGCTTTGTCATGAACCAGATCCTTTAATACCCAATTTGACAAAACAGGAACCAGTGTTTGGGACAGAAGAAATGCGGTAATCATGGAAAAACCTACCGCCATGGACAGTGGGAGGAACATGCCTTGTGGAATGCCGGTCATAAGAAATGCCGGAGCGAATACGGCCAGTGTACTCAAAAGAATCAATAATTTAGGCAGGGCAATTTCATGACAGGCATCAGCAACGGCTCTTGCTTTTGTCTTTCCCATTTCCATATGCCGGTGGATGTTTTCAATCGTCACAGTGGACTCATCCACCAAAATACCAATCGCCAATGCAAGACCACCCAGAGTCATGATATTGATGGTCTGACCGAAAAGTTTTAATAGCAGTGTGCTGCTGATTATCGAAATGGGAATATTCACCAGTACGATCAAAACACTACGCGGATCTCTCAGGAATAACAGGACCATCAATCCGGTCAGGAACGCACCGATTATCCCTTCATGGATCAGACTATCCACGGCGTTTATGACATAGACAGACTGATCGAATTGAAATGTGAGCCCTACATCCTCGGGGAGCAGGGATTGCATGGAAGGAATGGCTTTCTTCAAATCCTGAACTACAGACCATGTTGACGCACCAGCGGTTTTTACCACGGGTATGTAAATTGACTTTTTACCATTCACATAGGCAAAACCGGTTGTAATATCCGCGGCATCAGTAACTTTTGCCACATCCTTTAAATAAACTGTTGCTCCGTTTTGATACAGCAAAGGAATATTGCCAAAGTCAGGAACCTTTGAAATAATTGTATTGGCAGGAGTCAGATAAGCGTTTTGACCAACATTGACAAGACCCGCCGCTGAAAGGTGACTATTGTCCTGTACTGCAGCAGTTATCTGATCCGGAGTAAGATTATGACTGCGCATGAGATCGGGATCTATATTTATTACAATCGTCCGCACATTGCCGCCGACTGGCGGAATGGCCGAAAGTCCCGGTACTTTTGAAAAACTGGGCCTTACCCATACATTAGCCAGATCCTCCAATTCGGTGACGCTGCGTTTGGTACTGCTCAATGCCAATTGTCCCACAGGAAGCGTTGAGGCATCAAATCTGACAATAAAAGGTGGTGTGGTACCGGGTGGCATTTCTGTAAAAGCCCGGTTGGTAAGGGCCGAAACTTCTGCTTCAGCCAGGGCCATATCGGTGCCGTCATAGAAGGTGAGTTTCAACAAACTCAGACCCTGGATATTATTCGTTTCTATAGATTTGATTCCATCCACAAATAAATAAATATTCTGGTAATTGGTGGATATAAAACCTTCCATTTGTTGCGGAGATAAACCTCCATAAGGCTGGGATACAATAATAGTGGGAATATTCAGATTCGGGAAAATGTCAATATTGATCTTTCTGACAGCTATAACTCCGAATAGTACAAGCCCGGATACCAATACGATGATCGCAATCGGTTTACGTAATGCAGTTGTAATAAGGTTCATTCGTTTTAATTTAGAATTGTAATAAAAACAAACTGCTGTCTCCGGCGGCGACTGCTTTATACAGTAGTGCCTGCCACACTGCTGTACAGGCGACATTACTGGCTGCTTCCGCCTGGTTCAGAAAGAATAATGTTTGTGTGACATCAACGATATTGGTCAGGCCGTTTTCGTATAATGCCTTTTTTTGATTATAGGCATCCTCCGCTGATTTTAACTGGATAGGCACTTCCCTGTATTTTGCAAGCGCATTATTGATTTGTTGATTAGCAAATTTCAACTGGTCCATATATTTAATTTCTGCCTGGTTATAGTCATCTTTATAAGCAGCCGAAATAAAGCGCTGGCTCAGAGCCTTTGATTTCACCCTTGTTAAGTCTGTGATATTCCAGGTAACGCCAATACCCAGAAGATAATTGGCCCTCACCGGATTGACCCCGTCAAAAAAATTAGTCGAATAGTCTTTCGGATTGGTAGAAAAACTGCTCCCAAACCCGGATCCCCGTTCTTGCCCCACGGCAAAAAAACTAAACCTGGGCATAGCCGTTTTCTGAATGTAAGCAGCTGTCAGGTCGCTGTTGATTATCCTGCTGTCCAGCCAACGCAAAACAGGATGCAGTTGCTGGTTTATATCGTTCTGCTCCGGAATGCTTTTTGGAAGTGTTGTAACGAAACTGGTGTCGAGTTGGTAAAACTGCTGCCTTACGCCCATTTCTTTCGACAGCTCACTGGCTTGGCTTTGCTCAAAATTTACCGCATCGGTCAGCGAGATTCTGGCTGTTGATAGTTCTGAATTGGCAATGGAACTGTCAACGCCCGGATTCAGTCCATTCATCGTTCTTGCCAGGATAATATCCCTCAGCCGGCTGATCCGTTCCACATTATCCTGCATAACCATTCGCAGGCGTTCTGCCGTCAGCAGGTTTAGATATAAACCGATCACCGTGGTCTCAACATCAAATTTTGTCTGCCGCAGATCTGCCCTGTCCTGTTCATACTGACCCCTTGTGGCAGCTACAAATGCTCTTTGCAGGCCAAAGGAAAAAACATTCATATTTATATTTACATTGTATAATCCTCCGTAACTGGCATTCATGTTTTGAGAAGCATTTGTGGTTGCCGAAATAGTTGTTATACCGGGCAACCCCGAACCAAGTCCATTCACGCCATTTAATGTTCCATACGCCGTTTGAGCGGCTAAAATGAAATCGGGCAGGGCAACTTTTCTGGCCGCCTGAACGGCTTCAGCAGACGACCGGGTATAATTCATTTTTGACTGAATCTGATAATTTGCTGACGCGATCTGCAATGCATCAGTCATGGATAACAACTTGTCAGGATTTTGGGCGGCAACGGGTACCTGACAGAACAGAATAATCCATATCGGCCAGATCCATGAATATTTTTTCTTTTCCACGTCCATTTTTTTAACTCTGTTAATTTAATTCTGCATTTTGCGAAAGCGAATTCATCATCAGATCGAGTTTTATCTCCCTGTCATCGTTATAATGGTCATACAGACAAACTCTTAAATCCCATTCTCTCTCTACAGATGGATGGCTGTTCGTTCTGCTGTCAATGACAAGCAAACCGGAACAGGGATTTTTAGATTCACCATCATCAATAATACCTTCCAAAAAGAAAACCAAATCCTTGGTTGAAGTTCTGGACAGATTAATGTTTACCCCACAATAAATTTTGGCATTCACTTTTATTCTTGCCTTTTCAAAGTCAAATCTTGTTAGTTCAGTATTTGATAAGGTCTTTGCCAGACTTCCGTTGCCTTCGAGGACCAGGTGTTTATTTACAAAGTCGATATTTACTTTCACCAGCGGCAAATGCATTTCGAAATAATCTCTATATAGAATACCCCTGTGATCAAGGTCTTTTTCAGAAGCAGGCATTGAATATTCAAAGCTTTTGAGATAGACAGGCTGTTTCATCTTGTTTGTTTTTTATTGTTGATGCAAACCTATTGTATCAAACAAAAGAGAAAAATGGCCAATCGTTCAATGGGCAATATCAGTAGCTAAAAAAACTACCCCTCCCAATCCGTCGATCGATTTCGCCTGTTCAACGACTGGTACTATTTCCAGAATAAAGTCCTTTTTAGTTTTGACTCCGATAAATGATTAAACTCAATTTTTATGAAGAAGGTAAGTTTAGGTATCTACATCATTCTGTTTCTGACTTTAATCGCTTTAGTAGCGGGAAGCAGTTTCAAATTTCCTCCACACCGTCCTCCCAAATCTGCCCTGAAGCTGCCCGGCGGTTTTCAGGTCCGGGTAATTGCAGATGGTCTGGGAGCTGCGAGGCATCTTGCTGTGGCAGGAAATGGCCTTATATATGTCAAACTCGCAAAACTGAAAAATGGTAAGGGCATTATCGTTCTCCGGGATCTGAACGGCGATGGGACAGCAGAAAATGTATCGGGATTTGGAAACTATATTGGTACAGGTATTTATGTTAAGGATGGCTGGCTCTACGCTTCTTCAAACACAGATGTATATCGCTACCGCCTGAATGAAAATGGCGAAGTGATCGACACGGCTCATGCAGAAAAAATTGTAACCGGACTGCTGGATCGACATGAACATAACTCCAAATCCATCGTGCTGGACAACAACGGATTCCTGTACGTGAATGTGGGTGCCTATTCTAACGCCTGTCAACTGCAGGATCGCGCCCAGGGATCAGTGGGAATGAATCCTTGTCCAATACTGGATTCCGCTGCCGGGATATGGCAGTTCAGGGTTGATAAAGCCGGACAGACTTACAGCGATGGAGTACATTATGCAACCGGCCTGCGCAATGTGGTGGGCCTGGACTGGAACACCGATATGGATCAGCTTTTTGTAATGCAACATGGCAGAGACCAATTATTTCAGCTGGACCCCAATCTCTACGATGCGAAGCAAAGCGCGGAATTACCCGCCGAGACCATGTATGCCCTTCATGAGGGAGATAATGCAGGCTGGCCCTATGTTTACTACGATCCTTTTCAAAAGAAAAAAATTGTATCCCCTGAATATGGAGGAGACGGAAAGAAAACAGGTGGTGAAAATGCCGTAGATCCTGTTGCTGCTTACCCGGCACATATGGCACCTGACGGACTCGTATTTTACACAGGAACCATGTTTCCGGAAAGGTATCGTCACGGAGCGTTTATTGCATTTCATGGATCATGGAACAGGGCGCCTGAAAAACAAAAAGGATATTTCGTGGTGTTTCAGCCTTTCAAAAATGGCAAGCCGGATGGGAACTGGGAAGTCTTCGCGGATAATTTCGCCGGATCAGACAATATCAGTTCTCCGGGACAAGCATTACACCGGCCCTGCGGACTTGCCCAGGGACCCGATGGTGCGCTCTATGTTTCAGACGATGCGAAAGGAACCATTTATAAAATCACCTATGATGCCAGATAACCCAATAAAAAAGTTCAAAAGAAAGGCAACAGTGCTTCTTATGATGCTCGGTGCAGGGATGGTATGCCTGAAAACGGGCCCCACCCTGGCCGCAGCATCGTATAGCGGCCCGGGACCAGGTTCTGCATTGAGGGGACAAAAAATTTATGAGCAGACCTGCCTTACCTGTCATCAGGCCGATGCCGGCGGTGTGCCGGGTATGACTCCGCCGCTTCAAAAAAGCCCATACGTACAGGGCCCCGCTGTTAAACTGATCAGCATTGTGCTGAATGGTCTCAATGATGGTGTGGAAATTGAAGGAGAAACCTATACGAATCCGATGCCCCCGTTTAATACTGTTTTGAAGGATCAGGAAATAGCTGATGTACTCACTTACCTGCGTAGTCATTTCGGGAATAAGGCGGCGCCAATAACGGTAACGCAGGTTACCAAAATCAGACAAGGAATTAAAAAGTAAATAGGAAAAAATAAAAAAGGAAAAGAAAAAATTAACAATTAATAATTAATAATTAAAATTATGGAATACAGAAAACTGGGTAATACAGATGTAAAATTATCTGCCATCACTTTCGGCGCATGGGCGATCGGAGGATGGATGTGGGGAGGAGCTGACAGAAATGATGCATTGGAGGCAATACACGCATCCTATGAGCATGGCGTGACTTCTATCGATACGGCGGCAATTTATGGACAGGGAACAAGTGAAGAAATAGTTGGAGAAGCACTCCGCAGCCTGCCCCGGGATAAGGTACAAATACTCACCAAATTCGGAATGCGCTGGGATGAAAAAAAAGGAACGTTTGACTTTAAGAGCACCGACAACGCAGGCCATCCAATAGAGATTTACAGATATGCCGGGAAAAAAAGTGTTATAAAAGAATGTGAAGACAGCCTCCGTCGTCTGGGTACAGATTATATCGATCTCTACCAGCAACATTGGCCCGATCCCACCACACCGATCGCAGAAACCATGGAAGCATTGACACAATTAATCAAACAGGGGAAGATCAGGGCTGCCGGCGTATGCAACTATTCCGCGTTGCAAATGGACGAGGCCGGGGAAACCATCAACCTGGCATCCAACCAGGTTCCTTACAGTATGGTGGAAAGATCCATCGAGGAAGAGCTGGTGCCTTATTGTTATAATAATAATAAATCCATCATTGCATACAGTCCCCTGCAACGGGGATTACTGACCGGCAAGATCCGCCCAGATCATCAATTCGCGCCGGGAGACCACCGTCCGACAACTTCATTTTTCAAACCGGAAAACATCAGGCGGATTGACAATTTCCTGGGTAGAATGAAACCCTACGCCAACCTGAAGGGTGCGCTCCTGTCCCAGCTCGTCATCCGTTGGACCATCGAACAGCCCGGCATCACCATCGCCCTCGTTGGTGCAAGAAATAAGGAGCAGGCGATACAAAATGCCGGGGCAGCTGATATCAATCTCTCCAAAAATGAAATCGAATCGATCGATAGGGAATTAGAGCAACTGAAACTGGTGAAGAATGAAGTTCTCGCATAGAGTAATTAATAATTATTAATTAATAAATAATAATTTATGAAAATCGGATGGATAGGCCTCGGAAATATGGGAACCCCTATGTCGCAGCGGTTGATAAAAGCAGGTTACTCCGTAACGGTTTACAATCGCAGCAAGGCCAGGGAGGAGGCATTGAAATTGACGGGAGCCACCACAGCATCCTCTCCCCGGATATTGATGGAACAAGTGGATGTCGTCTTCATAATGGTTACAGACGATCAGGCTGTCCGTGAGATTTTTACCGGAGACAATGGACTTCTAGGCTCAAAAACAAATGGGAAAATCATCATTAACATGAGCACTGTATCTCCAGACATAAGCAAAGAAATGGCTTCTTTATGTAATCAGGAGGGTAACCATTACCTGGATGCTGCGGTATCGGGAAGTGTGAAACCAGCAGAAGAAGGGCAATTGGTTATTATGGTCGGGGGAAATGAATCAATTTTAGAAAAGGTAAAGCCAATATTTGAGCAGCTGGGAAAGTTTATATTGCATGTAGGTGATACGGGCGCCGGCAATACGGCTAAACTTGCAATTAATATGCTACTCGCGTTTCAAGCTCAGGGTCTTGCAGAAGCGGTTGTTTTTGCAAGGCAAAACGGAATTAAAACGGAGGACCTGATTAACCTGATTAACAATAGCGCACTGGGGAATGTATTCAGTAAAACAAAAGGAGAGGCTATCCTTCAAAATGATTATAAAGCCGCGTTTGCGCTGAAGCATATTGCAAAAGATTTACGCCTGGCTAAAGAGGAAGGATTGGCAACGCCAATGGGAGAAACAGCATTTAAAACATTTCAACAGGCAGAACCAGTTTTGGGAGAAGAGGATATTATTGCTGTTATAAAATACATCAACCCGCCTACAAATAGAACGGCATGACCTTCCAGGTCTCCGACGTAGCCATCACTTCCCGGCAGGTCCGGCATCTGGCATTGTTTCATGCACTCATCTCCTTCGTGTACAATACCGTTATCCTGGCACTCAGCGTGAGTATCATAGCCGGGTTGGTACATAAATAAAAATTGTAAATTAAAAGTCTTCAGAATTTATTGTACCAATAACGTACAAGGGTTGTCCGATATCGAACAAGTGGACAGATGTTTTTCTCAGAATAAACCCATTATCTGAATGGCATATGTTTTGTTCTTTTTCAGGCACTTACTCACCAACTATGATCCATCACTTTTTTCAGATCGCGTGGCGCAACCTGTTGAAACGGAAATTTTATAGTTTTATCAATATCGCCGGACTGGCCATCGGAATGGCTTGTTGCCTGCTCATTACTTTGTACATACAAAACGAGCTGTCCTACGATCAGTACCATACCAAACGGGATCGCATATTCCGGGTGCTGCAGTCATTCCGCAGTGTTCAGAAGGGAGTAAACCCCGGCCCACCCGCGCAGGAAGATTTCTGGGTTTGGGGCAACGCACCTGTCGGACCTGCGCTCCAGGCCGATTTTCCTGAAATTGAAAAAGTGGTGCAGTTCATGAGTCCTGTCAGCCTGCTGCTGCAACATGGCGAAAAACGTTTCCAACAGGATAATCTGCTCATGATGGATTCAACAGCATTTGATGTGTTCAGTTGGAAAATGCTATTTGGAAATCCGCATACTGCTTTAACGGCGACCAACAGCATCGTGCTCACACAGACAGTAGCAAAAAAATTCTTTGGCGATACCAATCCTGTTGGCCAGTTGCTCCGGGTGGACAATCAGGAAAATTACATGATCACCGGTGTGATGGAAGATGTTCCGCCCAATTCTCAATTTACATTCAACGGGCTGATCTCTATGGCCACAGCAAAAAAACAGAGATCGGAGATTTTTGGCTGGTGGGGCTATGTAGATTTTTATACTTACTTACTGCTTAAAGAAAACAGCAATATCCAATCGCTGCAGGCGCAAAGCGCTGCCTTTGTCAAAAGGCATAATAGCGAAGACAAGGGTTTTGCGGTCTCATTTGAAAAAATGACTGATGCCTACCTGCATTCCGCCGCAATCAGGCAACCGGGTCCAACCGGAAGCCTGCTCAATGTGTATCTGTTTTCCTGCATTGCTGTATTCATCATGCTCATTGCCTGCATTAATTTTATGAACCTGACCACCGCACGTTCCCTGGAAAGAGCAAAAGAAGTAGGGATCCGGAAGGTGTTGGGTGTAAGGCCCGCCAGCCTGATGTGGCAATTTCTTTTTGAATCCATTCTAATGTCGATTGCAGCTGCGATGATCGCAGTCATACTAACACGGCCTGGTATTTCACTGATCGGAACATTATCTGGCAAGGATCTCTCTCATGCCAATTTTTTCACTCCTCAGATGTTTGCTTACATGTCGTTGTTTGCCGTCGTAGTCGGAATTATAGCAGGAATATATCCCGCCTGGTTCTTATCGGGATTCAAGGCGATATCTGTACTGAAGGGGAAATTCAATCCATCCGGCGAAGGCATTTCATTTCGCAAAGCATTGGTGGTTTTTCAATTCACTTTGTCCATTGCGCTAATAGCCGGAACCATCATTGTCTATACCCAATTGAAATACGTAAATCGGCATGACTTAGGATTTCAGAAAGACCAGATGCTGATCCTGGATTTTGAAGGTGATGAAAAAGTACAGCAGAATATTGAACCCATTAAAAAAGCGATTGCCGACCAGCCGGGTGTTATTTCAGTGGCTGCTTCACGCGCCGTGCCCGGAGAATTTCTTCCCAATGCAGGTACGCAAATACAGACGCCTGACGGACAAATGGGTGAGCAGGGACCTTTTATTTATGAAATAGATTTCGACTTCATCCCTGTCTATCATATTCCTTTAATGGCCGGCAGAAATTACTCCCGTTCGTATCTGACAGACAGTTCGCAATCCATGGTCATCAATGAGGCAGCTGCACGATTGTATGGATATGCGCAACCCCGGGAAGTAGTTGGTAAAAAGTTTGAACAGTGGGGACGAAAAGGAACCATCATAGGCGTAGTAAAAGATTTCAACTTCCGGTCGCTCCACCAGGTTGTAGAACCCTTGACTCTAAGATATGGATATCCCGAGAACCTCAGCCGGATCTCCGTTTCCATCAAAGGCAATAATATACAGGCGACCCTGACACACTTGAGAAAAACCTGGGACAGGATGGTCCCGCAACGTCCATTTATGTATCATTTTCTCGATGAATCGTTCAGTGTGCAATATGAGGCAGACCAGCATTTCGGACAATTATTCACCTTCTTTTCTTGCCTGGCGATTTGTATTGCCTGTCTCGGCCTGTTCGGCTTATCGACCTTCATGGCGCAACAACGTGTAAAAGAGATAGGCGTCCGAAAGGTGCTGGGCTCGTCGATAAGTGGGATCGTGTTGCTCCTGTCAAAGGATTTTATTAAACTTATACTCATTGCCATTGTCATTGCGATCCCAATTTGCTGGTGGGCGATGAATCATTGGCTTCAGGGGTTCGCTTACCGGATCACAATAGGACCAGTAGTATTCATTGAAGCAGGAATGGTCGCGCTGAGTATAGCCTTAGCTACGATGGCATGGCAATCAATTAAAGCGGCAATGAGTAACCCCATAAATTCATTGAGAAATGAATGAGTAACGCGCGGCGCGCGATGGGCACCGATATGACGTTTTTCATTTAATTTCTTCAACAGTCCCAGCGTCATGCCGAACCCGTTATCAAAAATCCGCTGAAATGGTGGAGGACTTCCACTCTTCGAGTTCTGCAGTCATTGCTGCCAATTTTGCCGAAGCACGGTTATATGCATCCCGTCCCAAATACAGGTGAAGTGGAGGATGTTCCTTTTCAGCAAGTTCGATCAGTATTTCTGAAGCCTTTTCCGGGTTACCTGGCTGCTGGCCATTACCTGCCAGATAGCGCTTTTGTATTTCTTTGACGGCCTGGTAACCATCAAGTTTACTCTCGGTGATAGCCAGTGAGTTTTTGCTCAAAAAGCCGGTTCGGAATCCCGATGGTTCAACTACAGTAACCCTGATTCCAAATTCTTTGACGTCAAGGGCGATCACTTCGGAAAAAGCAGCGACCGCAGCTTTAGTAGCCGAATAGACAGACCAGCCCGGCGCACCGACAAAACCAGCCACAGAACCGATATTAATAATGTAGCCCGATTTCTGACTGCGCATTACCGGCAAGACATGCTTTACCACTTCTATTGTTGCCAGCACGTTAACGTTAAAAATATTCCTGATGTCCTGCTCTGGGGTTTCTTCTAATGTTCCGGTCATTCCGTAACCCGCGTTGTTGACCACCACATCGATCCGCCCGAAATTAACGAGCGTTTGCTGTATGGATTTATCAATATTCTCTGGGTTGTTCAAATCGATGGCCAGCGGGAGAAAATGATCCTTATCCATCTGGCCGACCGCCTGGCTCAGTGTATTCACATCGCGGGAACCTGCAGCGACCCTATAGCCCTTTTCAAGAAGTTTTTTTACGAGGATCAGTCCCAGTCCTTGCGAGGCCCCTGTTACGTACCATACTTTTGAAGTGTTCATGATATTATGTTTTATAGCGGATTACTCAGATGCAGGCATCAACCTCCATCATGATGGGTAAGAAACTTGCAACGTAATAGGCACGCTAAGCGCTTTTGATACAATACAATTGGCCTTAGCACCTTCTGCAATTTGCTGAAATGCTTCGGCGGATACACCGTCAATTAATGATGCTTTCAAATCCAGGTGAATGCCCGTGATCTCAAGCTTAGCCATATCCAGGTCGAGAATGGCTTCGGTGTTCAGGTCGTTGGCTTTAAAACCTGCTCGCTCAAGCATTGCACTTACTGCCATCGTAAAACAGCCTGCATGTGCCGATGCTATCAATTCTTCGGGATTGGTACCGATTCCAGACTCGAATCTTGTTTTATATGAATAGGGTGTCTGGTTAAGGATGGTGCTTTGAGAAGATATTTCTCCTTTACCTTCTTTAAGGTTACCCTTCCAATGAGCCTTTGCTGTACGTTTCATTTGTTTGATTTTATTTGCTTAAAAATTGATGATTTTAAATAGTCTCTTTGCCGCTTCCTTAAAGACGACATAAACTGTGCCTGAAGACGACACACGGCTATCGTTTATTCCTTTACATCGCTGATCATTTTGTTGACGATCAACCACCTTCCATTAAGTTTATGAAATGAGAGGAACTCGTGATAAATGAAATCATACATCTTCACCTTCACTTCAGCAATGGCAATAGAGTTGACCACTTTAATATTCAGAATTTCTCCTTTGAATGGCTTGCCTGAATCTTTCGGGCTCTGGCGATTTTTCACGCCATCCAGGTACTGGTCAAGTGTCTTAGCATAGGGTTGTCCTTTTACATCGCCAAAAAGCAGGGTACCTGGGTTGAAGATCTGACCAAGAGCACCCAGATCGCCCTCATAAATTCCCTTGAAATAGAAATTTTCCAATGCATTTGAAATCGAAATAGCAGATGTGTCTTTTTGTAGTGTTTCCATTTTGAAGTGATTTGTGCTTTGACGGCATCCCATCAGGAGGATGGCAAAGGCGGTTAACAGATGGGTTTTCATATTTAAGCTGCAGCTTTAGCGGTGATGTGTATATCAAGTTCAAAATCATTATAGATAAGCGTATCTCCAAGCCCTTTAAAAAAATTACCTGACCGGAATTTCATATCAAATTGGGTTCGGTCAATGATCATCTTCCCCATTGCCGTTAACATGTCCCCTGTCACATGAATGTCTGCATCAAAACCAATTGTACGCCTGATCCCTTTAATTGTAAGATTGCCTTCAATACGGTTATTATTTGCAGCAGTAATTTCAAAGCTGGCCTCCGGGTATTCGGTTGATGCAAAAAAGTCGTTTGATAACAAATGACCTACCATTTGAGCATTGGTGGCCGGATCGGTAATGTCCAGAACTTTTATGGCTGTCGTATCGACAACAAATTTACCCGCAGTCAGCCTGCCTTCGTTCAGACTGAATTCACCCGCCTTAATAGCAATGGTACCGTTATGCCCACCTGTCATTTTTCGCCCCTTCCAGTCAATACCACTCGATGAGACTACAACCTTAAATTTTTTGTTTTCCATTCCTGAGTTTTTATTTATTCCACAAAGCTCAAAAATAATTACTCAGGAACATGTGATGCATATCACTTTTGCGCGGTCGACCCTGTTTTGTGATCTGCGTCACATCTTACCCATTATGCAGTCGACTGAGCGTCTCCCTGGAGACGCCCAAATAAGCAGCAATCAGGTGTTTGGGTACCAAATTGTAAAGCGCCGGGTACAAGATCATGAGCTCTTCATATCTGCGTTTGGCATTATTGTTCATATGGGATAATAATCTTCTTTGGGCCGCGACATACCCCCTATTCGTCCGCCATCGAAAAAAATACTCAATCTGATGAATTTCGCTACATAGCATTTCCCGGTCAATTTCGGAGAGGCAAAGTACCTCTGCGTCAGTAATACAATCCACGTTAATCAAAGCTTTTTCTTTATTGTACAATGCATTATAATCTGATGCCCACCAGGTTGGCATGGCGAACTGAAGGATAAACATTTTCAGGTCGTCATTGATGTAAAAGGATTTGAGGCAGCCATCCACTACAAAATATTCGCTATCTACTCTATCACCTTCTGTAATGATCGCCTGTCCTTTTTTATAGGATTGAAGTTTGAAAAACGAGAAGAAATAATCAAACTCGGGATCGGTAAGCGATGCTGTTTTAGCGATGTGCTGTTTCAGGATTTCTTTTGCCTGCATTGAATTGAATTCAGGATCAAAGTTCAGACTATTAATTTACTCAATTTTCGGATTATAAAACTGCGGTTATGGGCCATCTATTCCCTGCTTGTTTTTACCATTGACATTTATCACTAGTTTTTTGTGGTATTTGTCATTGGTTTTCCCCACTTGAACGAAGTAGCTTTCAATTTTCTAATTTATTAATTACAAAAAATAAAAAAAATGTTTTTAGTAACAGGAGCAACAGGACATTTGGGTTCAGCAGTCGTATCCCAATTACTGAAAAATACAGCGGCCAGCAATATCGTTGCATTTGCCAGAGATGAAAACAAAACAAAGCAGTTGAGGGAAAAAGGCGTTGAAGTCCGTTTGGGAACATATGACGATATTTTGTCACTGGACCTGGCTATGCAGGGCATTGAAAAACTGTTGCTGATCTCCGGCAACGGTCCGACCCGACTGCAACAGCACAAAAATGTGGTATCCGCTGCAAAAAATGCGGGTATAAAGCATATTATCTTCACAACTATCGCGCTGAAAGATATGAAAACGGCAGTTCTCAGGCCCCTTATGGAAGACCTGTACCAGGCAGAAGATTTTATCAAAGAAAGCGGGGTAACATACACCATTCTTCGCAATACACTTTACACAGGTGCAACACCACTGTTTGGAGGCGAAAATATTATTAAAACGGGTATAAATCTGCCTACGGGAAACGGCAAAGTCCCTTTTGCACTTCGCAGGGAAATGGGCGAAGCGGCAGCAAACGCACTACTTCAAAATGGACACGAAAACAAAACTTATGACCTTACGGCCAGTGAGCTGTATTCATATGTAGACGTTGCCAATGCACTTTCTGCTTTATCGGGAAAAACGGTAAAATATACAGATGCAGACCCTATGGCATTTCCGGCAAAACTAAAAGAATTTGGGCTTCCTGAAATAGTGGTCTTGCTCGTTACCCATTTTTCAGCAGACGTCAAAAACCATCAATTCGAAATGGTAACCAAAGACCTGGAAAAATTACTCGGAAGAAAACCGGCTTCACTTAAAGAAGGTTTGAAAGAGGTTTTCAATTTATAACACCCCATTCGTGTCTTCGATGGCATTACGAACTCAAACAAAAAATAACTCATGGACATAAATTTAAACACAGTAAATGCAGACAGAGTCGCCTTTGATGGTTTAGGCCATATTTATCCCGCCGATAGCAGCGTTGACATATCGGTTGAGCCTATTGAAGGGGTTAATTGTAACTGGTTTGTACCCGATCGTTTTGATAAAAACAAAATAGTTATTTATCTGCATGGGGGAATGTTTGTTTTAGGATCAATAGAAGGATACAAAGCGATGATCAGTCATTTTGCTTCGGCATTTTCTACCAAAATTTTATTTATTGAATACGCCCTGGCCCCTGAGAAACCATTTCCAAATGCAGTAAATGATGTTTTAAAAGTGTATCGGGAGATTATCCACAGATATCCTGAAGCAAAAATCAGTGTAATGGGAGATAGTGCGGGTGGCGGACTTGCTGTTACTTTGATAAAAGTGGCTTTTGAGGAAAAATTGCTAATGCCTTCCGGTGTCATTTTGATGTCACCCTGGTTATATCTCAGGGGCAACACCGAATCTTATGAAACCAGGAAAAAAATGGACCCCATACTAACAAAAGAAAAGTTAATGGAATATGCAGATTATTATGCCGCGAATCACTGGAATGAGGCAGATCCGGGCCAATTTACCTTTAACAGCTTTCCTCCTTTGTTTATTTTGGTTGGCAGTAATGAAATACTTTTTGACGACTCAAAATTATTCTACGAAAAGATTAAACGATTGCAGCGGGACGCGCAAATGAAAGAGTATGAAAATCAAGTCCATGGCTGGCCCCTGATTGACATTAACTCGGATGCAGCAAAAGATGCCATGACAAACATAGAAAAGTTTATTACCAAAATCAGCCACTAGCAGTAAAACACCTCACCCAACTTTAAGATCTTTAATTCGTTTTGAATTTTTCCCTCAGCATTGAGCTTGTTTAGTATCTGCTCAGGTTCTCCCAGTGGTTCGTCTGCAGAATCGAATGTGCCGTAATGGAATGGTATGAATGTTTTTGCGCGTGTAGCGTGGAACGCCTCCACAGCATCATATGGGTTTTGATGCATCGGTCCCATGAACCATTCAGGAGCATATGCGCCTGCACCTATGAGAGATATATTAATATTTTGGAAAAGCGCTCCGACATCCCTGAAATGTGATCCATGACCAGAATCACCACCATAGTAGATGCGGGTTTCACCTTTCTCAATCATGAACGCGCCCCAGAGCGTAGTGTTCCCGTCGAAAAGGCTCCGGTTCGCCCAATGTCTTGACGGTAGGAATGTAATCTTTAAGTCATTCTCAAGTTGATACTGTTGATACCAACCGGCAGTTTGTATTTTATTCCCCGTCCAATTGCCAATTAACTCATCCAGCTTTAGTCCGGTGAGTATCTGAGCTTCTGGATTATTACTGGTTAACAACTTTATGCTGTTTTTATCGCAGTGGTCGTAGTGCGCATGCGAAACCAATATGTAATCAATATTCAGTAGTTTATCAGGAGCGATAGGCATATCCGAAAAGCGCTTACCAACTGGCAGTTTTCCGTAGACAGGGTCTATCAGAATGCGGATATTTGACAACTGAATGAAAAAACTGGCGTGACCCAACCACACGATCTTGTCCGCCGGATCTTTCAGCCATTGATCATCTTTTAAAACGGGGATTCGCCAGGTATCGTGCTTTTTTATTTCCTTTTGAGGATTACGGTGCATTATGAATTTTAAAACTTCACTGTAATCAAGCTTCCACGGGTACTCATAATTGCTGAACAACCCATCTTCATCGAGCGGAGTGCCTGGCCAACCAGGTTTAACTGTAGAAAGAACGGGATTTGAAGTATAGCTCGTTATCGTAGGTGTTTTCTTTTTTGCGAGCATAGTTTTTCCTGTTAAGAGCAAGCCCAAAAATGCCAATCCTCTATAGATGAATTTTCTCCTGTTCATTGATGCGCTCTGAATTTCGTTATCATC
>JBGPBW010000098.1:0-16508 GCA_041481385.1 Puia sp. | reverse complement strand
CCAAAGAAGTCGCATTAATAGACTCTTTTTATCCCCAATTGTCTGACATTCTTTACAGATCCTTTATCATCCAGAGATCACAACCAAAATGGCCGGACCTGCCGAGTGGCCCGGGTATATATGTAAAGCCCGCTTTTTCATAAAGTCCTATAGCATGTCTCAGTTCCGGCATTGTTTCCAGGTACATTTGTCTGAATTCAAATGTTATCGCCTGTTGAAAACATTTTCCCATAAGCTGCAGGCCAAGTCCCTGACCCCTCGCTTCAGGCAAGAGATACAATTTGACAAGTTCACAACAACCCGGAGGTAAACCCGGTGTTGGATACACGCCGGACCCTCCTACGATTTTTTCATTCGTTTCAGCTATAAAATAAGCCGATTCCGGAATTGAAAATAAATGGAAAAGGTCATCGGTAGTAGGATCAAAAAAAACCGTGCCGGGTTTATTCGCACCAAATTCGGTGAGTATTTTCCTGATTATGTCTGCTATGACGGGGTTGTCTGAAGCCTGAACAGGTCGGATACTGATATTCTTCATGGCATGCAATTTTACTATATTTTCACGGATGCCGTGGATTCAGCATCCGGAACTTTGAGTAAACCATTCAATGATTAATAAAAAACATATTCTGTTGTCATTTTGTGTGCTGATTTTGATAACCAGCAGTACGGCACAAAAAACATATGACATTATCCTAAAAAAAACAGGTAAGGTAAATAGAAACTTAGTCGCCGGGCTTCCTATGAATCTCAAAGCGATGACTGCTTTGTATAGTGCCATGGGGGGTACCGGTTGCCTGGAACAGGAATGTTTACTAACCAGTGCATTGGGGTTGGGGAAACAGGGATCGGATGCGCAAAAAAACCTGATCAAAAAATATTTCCCGGACGATAAAGTCGCCAGGCTGATGCTTGAACAGGATTGTTATCTTCAACCGGCATCCTCATCTTCTTTTTCTAATTTTCTTTCTCTGAGTTTTATTGTAAATGGAAACACTGTACAGGTAAACTACCGGTTAGCCGTATACGATCATGGCAATATGAAAATCATCCAGGGTCCTGATAGTTACCTGTACAATAATCAGATATATAAAAATACAAAACGGGTGTTGTATGCCTGGGCGGCCAAAAAAGCAATATCCGGATCTGATACGGCGACTTTCCGGAAGACCGGGGAATAAAATGGGGATGATCAATTCAATTCGTGGTAAGGATTGGTTTTTACCTGTGCGGGATGTTTTGACAGTGAAACGATCCGGTAGATAAAATAAGCCAGCGCAAGCAGGGAGGTATAAAACAACGTGGAAGTGATGGATTCCATGGTAATCCCCACTTTTAAATACTTCAAAAGTCCGGTGAGTAAGGTTATAACGGCAAAACAAACGGACCAGGATATAAATTCTCTGATCTTCAATTTATTCACCTGATTTTCGGAAATTCGGAAGGGTGATTGTGTGGGTTTGAATCCAGAGGTGGACAATCCCACCGGAGCTTGCTCGCGAACCGTCTGCATCTGAAGTTGTTTACATTCATATTGCAGAAAAACCGTGCCAAATGAATTGAAAACGAAAAAGGCGCCCAATTCTAAGCTTTCCCTAACTTTTCTCAACTGTGTATTGGCAGTTTGTTTATGGGTTTTAAATTGATAAAGGATTCATGATCAACGATTACTTATCCTTTTTTCATTCTGATCTTAAACTTTTCACCGGATTCTCCACAGCAGCCCTGATTGCCTGGTAACTGATCGTAACCAGGGCGATCAGAAAGGAAACAGCCCCCGCAAACGCAAATACCCACCAATGAAGGCCGACCCGATATGGGTAGTTTTTCAACCAGCTTTCCATGGACCAGGCAGCAATTGGTGCAGCAATGAGAAAAGCGATCCCCACCAGCCGAAGAAAATCTTTGGAAATCAAATAAGTAATGCCGGTGACTGAAGCCCCCAAAACTTTCCGTACTCCGATTTCTTTAATGCGCGTCTCTGCCATATAGGTAGCCAGTCCGAATAGACCAAGGCAGGAAATAAAAATGGTCAGGCCGGAAAAAAATGCGGCCAGTGTTGCCGTTCTCTTTTCGTCCCTGAATTTTCTGGCATATTCCTCGTCTACAAAATGATATTCAAATGGAAACTGCGGATTATATTTTTTAAAAATGGACTCAGCCTGTTTTAAGCTTTTGGCCGTAGGCTGCAGATTACTCAGCTTGATGTGAACGACATTGAACCAGCCCTTACCTCCTTCAATAATCATGGGCCGGGTGGGTTCATATGGTGAGCGCAGAATAAAATCTTTAATCACTCCGATCACGTGGAACGGCTGGTCGCCATCTTTAATTGGCTGTCCAATGGGTTGTTTAAACTTCATGACTTTCAGCGCGGATTCATTAATGATCATCGCTGTTGAATCCGTTATATACTTATCCAGATCCATATCGCGTCCCTGCACCAACTGTAATCCCGTTGTTTTCAAAAAATCATCATCAGCAGAATAGCGGTCGAAATCCGTTTTATCGTTCGGGTCTTTTCCTTCCCATTCGAATCCCCAGCTGTCGCTCCAGGCCTGCGTGAGGGGTGCACTGGTTTTGGTCACCGAGCTGGCAGCTCCGGAAGAAACCAATTCGGTTTTGATCAGGGTATAGTTTTTCTCAATATCACCGGTCAGGAAATGAAAAATGAGATTGTTCTTATCATACCCTGAATCCCTGTCCTGCGCATGATTAATCTGCTGCTGAACGATGATCGTACAGATGATCAATATGATCGCAAAACTAAATTGCAATACCACCAGCACTTTCCTGGGTGTAACAAGTGCGTGCACTTTTTTGAATCCACCCTTCAGCACTTTGACGGGTTGGAATGAGGATAGAAAGAATGCCGGGTAACTTCCGGCAAGTACTCCGGTAAAAATTATGAATGCGGCGATCAGCAGCCAAAGCCTGAAACTGCCGAAGGGAATGACCATATTTTTATCCGTCACCTGGTTGAATGTGGAAAGACTGAGAATAACAAGACCGATGGCTACCCCGGCAGCAAAAAAACTCAACAGTATGGATTCGCCCAGGAATTGCCCAATCAGCCCACCTTTTCGGGCACCCACTACTTTGCGGATCCCCACTTCCTTTGCTCTTTTTTCGCTACGGGCTGTATTCAGGTTCATAAAATTGATACAGGCGATCAACAGAATGAATGCAGCGATGATGACTGAGAGTTTTACGAATTCGATCCGGCCTCCGTCTTCCACGGCGCCTTTAAAATCAGAATACAGGCGCCAGCGGCTCATCGGATATAAAAACATTTGCCATTTGGTTTCTTCCTTATCATACTTCCCTTTCAGGGTTTTCATTTTCTGTTGAACGGCGGCGAGGCTGGCATTAGGCTTCAGCATGACGTAGGTCCGTGTTGAATTATTCCCCCAGTTCAGGTCATCGCCCCCGATCTTATGCAGATATGCCCAGGGCAGGAGGTATTCAAACTGGAAACGTGTATTTCCGGGAGGATCTTTTGCCAGTCCGGTTACGCGAAACGATTCTTTGTTGTCTATTTGTACGAGTTTCCCCATCGGGTCTTCATTGCCGAATAATTTCTTCGACAGTTTTTCTGTAATCACAACAGAATGCAAATCATTAAGGGCAGTATGCGGATTGCCTTTGAGCAGAGGGAAACTGAACATTTCTAAAAATGCTGTATCGACCATATTCCCTTCCACCATGATCCTTTTTTCTCCGAGGGTAAATAAAAAATTTGATGGCCAGTTTACCCGGACGGCCACCTGCACTTCCGGAAAATCATGCTCCAGGGTACGGGCTAGTACTTTGGGTGTGGTGTTCCAGCTATGTAACTCACCGCTGAATTCTGCACGGTTCCAGGCTTCGTATATCCGGTCTTTGTTCACATGAAAACGGTCATAGCTCACTTCATCAAAAATCCAGAGCAGGAGTAGCATGGCGCTGGCCATTCCGATAGCGAGACCGGTGATGTTGATGATGCTGAATCCTTTATTTTTCCAGAGATTCCGGAAAGCGACCTTGAAGAAATTCTTTAACATGGCCAGGTTTTTTTATTTTTTTTGGGCGCGCCTAATTGGATAGACGCAGACTGAGGGGGTTATGTTGCATGCCGGCACGCTTTTTTGGGCAGTCATGTAAATGATCTGTTGGTCGTTTTGATGGAGATGTTTATCGTCCCAAAAAATGTTCTTTCCCCATCCAGCTGATGCAGAGATCCATCCATTGCTGATGACTGGTCTTGTTCGTCATCCCAAATCCGTGACCTCCCTTTTCATAATAGTATACTTCCACGGGAACATGGTTTTGATTACAAGCTTGTACAAACCATTCACTGTTTTCATAGGGCACTGCATCATCATCTTTTGCATGAACCAGAAAACTTGGCGGTGTCTGGACGGTAACCTGTTCTTCATTGGAAAATTCTTTTATATTTTCCGATGAAGGATCCGGGCCGGCCAGATTATTAGCCGATCCCATATGTGCGACCGGCTTCCTCAAACTAATCACCGGATAAATCAGGATCAGAAAATCGGGGCGAAGGGAAATATGTCGGGGGTTGGGAATATAATCTTTTTGAAAATGCGTGCCTGCCGTTGCGGCCAGGTGACCTCCGGCTGAAAAACCCATGATGCCAATCCTGGCCGGATCAATACCCCATTCCAGCGCGCGGGATCGCACCAACTGAATTGCCCGTTGCGCATCCTGCAAGGGACCGATTTGTTTATGAACCATCGTACTGGTGTCCGGGATGCGGTATTTCAATACAAATGCGGCAATTCCGGATTGGTTAAAACGCAATGCCACATCTGTTCCCTCATAACCCATGGCGAGGTTTGTATAACCTCCACCCGGGCAAATAATTACTGCAGCACCCGTTGCTTTTTCCCGGGGCGGAAAAAACAGGGTCAGGGTGGGATGTGAAACCTTACTGACGATCAGAATACTGTCCTGCTCATACCTGGAATTTTCATTGTCGGGTCCTGGCCGGGAATTGGGAATCTCTCCGTCATATAAGGGGATCACGGTTTGTGCCTGCATGGAAAAAAATGAAAATGTGGTAAGCAGAAAACAAAAAATATGAGCGGGCGCGTTTTTCCCCATTCGAATAAAGTTAAGAAAGCCCGGTAATAATTCATCCATCAATTGGCCCTAACTTTGCCCCTATTTTCATCTATGCCCCATCCATTCAAGTGGTCAACGCTTATTCTTTATATTATCTTAAACTTTTTTCTCTGCACTGGCGCAAAAGCCATTCTAGCAATTGCCACTGGAGACAGCAATAGAATATCCCTGGGAATCTGGCGGGGAGAGATCCTTCGTGCAGACGGGCATCCCATTGTTTTCATTTTTCAGACCAGGGAGGTGTCCGGCAGGATCATTATACATGTGATCAATGGCACTGAACGATTGCTGGTGGATAATGTCCGTCAGCAGGGAGATTCCCTTTTTATCGATATGCCTTTTTTTGATTCCCATTTTTCACTTCGTATCGTCAACGAAAAAACACTGACCGGAGACTGGGTAAAGATTTCCGGGAGCAAACAGACCCGTGTACCTTTTCGGGCAATTTTTAATCAGGCCAGCCGGTTTCCTGATTCCAGGGCAGCTGTGTTTAATGTATCCGGCAGGTGGTCTGCTCATTTCCGGGGTGAGCTTGATTCCACCGAGGCGGTGGGGGAATTCAGACAACTGGGCAACCAGGTGAGTGGAACTTTTCTGACGATTACCGGTGATTACCGGTTTCTCGAAGGTGTGGTGGATGGGGATACACTCAGGCTCTCTACATTCGATGGTGGTCATGCTTATTCCTTCGTAAGCAAAATCCTGGACACGGGAAGGATGCAGGGGTTTTATTATTCCGGTGCTACGGCTGTCGAAAACTGGGTGGCAGAAAAAAATGCCGGGGCCAGCCTTCCTGACGAGTTCAGCGTTACCGGATTGAAGATTCCATGGTCGCCAAACTCCATTTTAGATTCCCGGACCTCAATAGAAACCCTGTTTCGCTCAGTGATCCGGCATATAAAAACAAAGTGGTTATTATTCAGATTCTGGGTTCATGGTGTCCGAATTGTATGGATGAAACCCGTTTCCTGAGTCCCTGGTATCTTCAGAATAAATCCAGGGGTGTTGAAATCCTGGGCCTGGCTTACGAAAGAACGACTTCTTTTGCCGATACGAAAAGATTACTTCAACCTTTTATTACCCGTTTTCACGTTACCTATCCCATTCTGGCAACGGGGGTCCTGACGAGCGATTCTCTCCGGTCAGAAAAAACCCTGCCGGAAATCCGGGAGATCGTTGGCTTCCCGACAACCATCTTTATTGATAAAAAAGGAATGGTTCGTAAAATTCATACGGGTTTTAATGGTCCGGGCACAGGGATACATTATGATATGTATAAAAAGGAATTTAATGAGCTTATCAATGCGTTGCTGGCGGAGTAGTTGGCGGTTGACGGTTGACGGTAATGATTCCCACTCCCATACTCCCATACTCCCATACTTGTTTTTAGTTTTGTCAGTTACTAAAATTTTTAGTAGTATTGTACTAATAAGACTAGCATGCCTGCATCAGCTGATATCCGCTCCATTGTACATTTCGATCTCGATGCCTTTTTTGTGCATGTTGAATACCTGCGTAATGCGCGTTTGCGGGGGCGCCCCATTGCAGTAGGGGGTCATAGCGACCGGGGTGTGATCGCCTCCTGCAGTTATGAAGCCCGGAAATTTGGTGTCCATTCAGCGATGCCGACCAGGCTTGCCAAAAGACTTTGTCCGGAGCTGATTATTATCCGGGGGGACATGGATAATTATTCGCGTTATTCAAACCTGGTCACCGAAATCATACGCAGTGAAGTGCCTGTTTTTGAGAAATCGAGCATTGATGAATTCTATGTGGATATGACCGGCATGGATAAATTTTTCGGAACTGCACGTTATGTACAGCATCTCAGAAAAAAAATAATTAAAGAGAGCGGCCTCAGTATTTCTCATGCCCTCGCCACCAATAAACTGATCAGCAAAGTGGCGACCAATGAATGCAAACCCAACGGTCAGCTGGAAGTGCAAGCCGGCAATGAAAAATCTTTCCTTGCACCTTTGCCTATCGAGAAGATGCCGATGGTTGGAGACAAAACCGCAACCCTGCTGCGCCGCATGGGCGTGGAAACCATTTCCATATTGAGCCAGATCCCGGTAGAAATGATGATCAATCTGCTTGGGAAAAACGGAATCGAACTCTGGAGAAAGGCGAACGGGATCGACGAAACGCCGATCGTTCCCTATCACGAACAAAAAAGCATTGGAACCGAAAATACTTTTGAATCCGATACCATCGATATTCAATTCCTGCGGAAGGAATTGGTGAGGATGACAGAAAAAATTGCGTTTGAACTCCGATGCAATAACAAACTTACCGGTTGTGTAACTGTAAAAATCCGTTATAGTGATTTTCAGACCCTTACCATGCAATCCACGATCCCCTATACGGCCAACGACCATGTGCTTCTGCAGAAAGTCAGGGAAATCTTTGAAAAACTCTATGAAAGGCGTCTACTTGTGCGACTGGTCGGTGTGCGGTTTACCAACCTCGTTGAGGGTAGTTACCAGATCAATATTTTCGAAGACAGCCAGGAAATCATTGGGCTCTACCGGGCCATCGATAGTGTTAAGAGACAATTTGGTGAAAAACTTTTATTCCGTGCCGCATGTATCTGAATTGTAAAACGTATTTCAGCTTCCGCTATGGAACCTACGGAACTGAAGAACTCGTAAAGCAGGCCGCTGAATTGGGCATTTCCCAGCTCGCGATCACCAATATCAACAACACCTGTGACGCCTGGGATTTTGTTGATTTCTGCGGGCAGCACCAGATCAAACCTGTTTTGGGTTCGGAAATCAGAAACGACAATACATGCTGCTATATTCTGCTGGCCAGGAACAACCGGGGATTTGAACAAATCAACCGGTTTATTTCTGAACACGTACAGGAGAAAAATCCTTTCCCCAAAAGACCTGACCTTACAGACGTCTATTGTATTTATCCATTCGGATCAATTGCCGTAAATGAATTACAGGCGAATGAACTGATTGGCGTTCAAATAACGGATATCAATAAATTGTTCGGGCTCAGTGTGCAAATCCACGCACATAAATATGTGATCCGTCATCCCGTAAGTTTTCAGAATGCCACTTACTTTAACTTGCACCGTCTTTTACGGGCCATTGATAAAAATACCATCCTCAGCAAACAGGACCCTGCTGACCTGGCCGGGAAAAATGAAACTTTTCAAACGCCGGGTCAGTTATTTGACGCATTCCGTTTATATCCCTCCATTATTACCAATACGCTGAATCTGATGGAGAGCTGTTCCATTGACATAGAATTTCATTCAAATAAAACAAAAAAAATATTTTCGGTTTCCAGGGAGAACGACCGGCTGTTACTCCGAAAACTGGCACTGGATGGAATGAAACAACGTTATGGGTCATTAAATAATACAGCAAGAGAACGCGTGGAGAAAGAACTGACTATCATCGATCAGATGGAATTCAATGCTTATTTTCTTATTACATGGGACGTCATCCGATATGCACAGAGCCGGGGGTTTTTCTTTGTGGGCCGTGGCAGTGGCGCCAATTCCATCGTTGCTTATTGTTTACAAATCACGGATGTGGACCCCATTGAACTCGACCTGTATTTCGAACGATTCCTCAACCCTTCACGTTCTTCACCGCCCGATTTTGATCTGGATTTTTCCTGGAAAGACCGGGATGAGATCATAGATTATATCTTCAAACGATATGGGCGGGAACACGTGTGCCTTCTCGGATCGTATACAACATTTCAAAGCAAGGCCATCCTCCGCGAACTGGGCAAAGTATTTGGACTGCCCAAAGAAGAAATAGACCAGTTGGATTCCGGCAATCTGAAAGACGATAAGATCCAGCGCCAAATCGGTTATTATGGAAACCTGCTGCGCAATTTTCCCAATCACCTCAGTATCCATGCCGGCGGTATGCTGATCAGTGAATTACCTATTTACCAGTATACAGCTTCAGAACTTCCTCCGAAAAATTTCTATACTTCGCAGATTGATATGTTCCTCGCGGAAAAAATAGGTCTGTTCAAACTGGATGTGCTGAGTCAGCGCGGGCTCGGTCATATCCGCGAAACCATGGATCTGGTTAAGAAGAATCAGAATATCTCAATAAATATCCATGATATTGATACTTTTAAAAAGGATCCCCAGGTGGCTGCCCAGATTAGAAAAGCCGATACGATCGGTTGTTTCTATATCGAAAGCCCTGGCATGCGCCAGTTGCTTAAAAAACTTGAATGTGACGATTATCTCACACTGGTGGCAGCCAGCTCGATCATCCGGCCCGGTGTGGCCCAGAGCGGTATGATGAAACAATATATCTATCGTTTCCATCATCCGGATGATATTGATTATCTCCATCCAAAAATGAAGGAGCTGCTGGAAGAAACCTATGGGGTGATGGTCTACCAGGAAGACGTGATCAAAGTGGCGCATCATTTTGGCGGCCTCGATTTGGATCAGGCAGACGTGCTTCGCAGGGCGATGAGTGGCAAGTACAGGGGCAGAAAACAATTCGAAGAAATTAAAACAAAGTTTTTTCAGAATTGCAAAGAGAGGAATTATCCGTCCAATACGATTTCGGAGATTTGGCGGCAGATAGAAAGTTTTGGCGGTTATTCTTTCAGTAAAGCGCACTCTGCCAGTTTTGCAGTAGAGAGTTATCAGAGTTTATACCTGAAAACTTATTTTCCTGTTGAATTTATGGTAGCCGTAATCAATAATTTCGGTGGTTTCTATTCGCGTGAACTATATTTCCACGAATTAAAAAGAACGGGGGCCCCGATTCAGGCACCCTGCCTGAATCGCAGCGATTACCTTACATCGGTTGCAGGGAAATCTGTGTTCATGGGTTTTATACATGTACATGGTCTTGAAGAAAAGTTTGTAACAACTATTCTGGAAAGCAGAAAACGGAATGGTCCATTTCTCCATCTGTCGGATTTTCTAGAACGCACAGCACCAGGCATTGAGCAACTCAATATCCTCATCCGCGTCGGAGGGCTCCGCTTCACCGGGAAATCAAAAAAGGAATTGTTGTGGGAAGCCAATTTCCTGCACAGGAAAAAAACATCGACGGAAGGATCCGGTTTTCTTTTTCATGAAAACCCACAGTCTTTTCATCTGCCCGAACTCAAACAACATCCGCTGGACGATGCGCTGGATGAAATCGAGCTGCTCGGTTTCCCATTATGTAATGTATTTGAACTTGTCAAGGAAGATCCTCAAAATTTTTTACCTGCACATGAGCTCCCCAACCATTCCGGCAGGTTGGTATCGGTTCTAGGTTACCTGGTTACTTCCAAAGCGGTGAATACCATTACGAACGAGACCATGCACTTTCATACATTTCTGGATTCAGAAGGAGAATGGCTGGATACCATTTTCTTTCCGATAGTCAACCGATATCAGGCCGTGACCGGAAAGGGATTTTATGCGATGAAGGGAAAAGTGGTGGAGGAATTCGGCGTTTATTCGGTAGAAGTGACTGAGTGCCGGAAAGTGGGTCTTCGTGAGCGGATGGATTTTCCCGTTACACTTAAATCCGAACGAGGAACGCTTAATGTGGAACGCATAAGGCTTAACGCATAAGGCTTAACGCATAAGGCAAAATGCTTAAGGCTTAGCGCATAAAAATGAACGGTTCTTCCCAATTTTGGAAAAACTTATGCCTTATAAATAACAGTTCTTTATCAAACAAACGCTTACCTTCATTTCTGAAAATCCTATGTAATTCCGTGGCAAGATTTTTTCAATTATTGAGTATGCACGGTAAAGGGAGGTATAAATTCAAAGTGATCAACGGTATTCTTTCCTGGAAGAATGATGAGATGGGAAAATTCATGCCTATTTCAGCAGAATTATTGACACGTGTGATCCTGCTGTATGAAAAAGAATTCAAGAGCGGCATTCGTGTATGGAACAGGATTAAGGAAAAAGAATCTTTCAAAAATTCTGCAGATTTTGACGATCCGCTGATGCAGGAACTGGCCTGCTGGATGGAACAGATTCAGGCGATATTTGCCAACACGGAACCCTTTCGTGAAAAAGTGAAATGGATGGACGACCCGGTCCACCTAAATTAACAAATGAGTTTATTTTTTTAAAGTGACTGTCGGTTTTCCTTGCGGAGAATATTCAGCGAAATTATGAATGAAGTTCCCTTACCTTCTTCACTGAATACTTCAATCTTGCCTTTATGATTTAAAATGATATTCTGCGTATTGGTCATACCCAGACCATTACCATTTGATTTCGAAGTGAAATAAGGATCGAAAACCTTGGCCAGGGTTTCTCCGTCCATTCCTTTTCCGTTATCCCTGATCGTGATCAGGCAATGATTGTTTACAGCAGAAGTATCCAGATACAGACGTCCCTGTCCCCCTGTAATTGCTTCGAGGGCATTGACAATGATATTCAGGAGAGCAATTTTCATACGGGTCCTGTCCACATTCAACCAGATATTTTCGCTGGAATAATTTTTTTCAATACTCACCTGGCTTAATTGTGCGCGATCGAAAGCTTCCTTCAGCGACTCATCCAGTAGTTCATCCACCCGGATTTCTTCATATTGAAGATCGGTAAATTTAGTAGCCGTAAGCAACTCATTGATCAATTCATTAATCCGGCGTGAATTCCTGGCGATAATGTCCAAAAAAGTTTTTTTGTCTTCCCCACCCAACCGGTCATTTTCCAGATGGCCTGCAGAAAGATCAATATTCGTAAGGGGGTTACGGATTTCATGGGCAATGACCCGGGCCACGCGCCCTGTGCTCGTAAATCTTTCCAGGCTCCTAAGTTCCATCAGTTCTCTATTGGCCGAAGCCAGTTCGGTAACTCTTTTTTCCAATTGGTCATGGTAATTCTCCGCCTGTTTCGTTGCTTTTCGTTTAGCCTGGCTTTCAATATTGAATGTTACCAGAGAATACATAATGAGCAGTATAGAAATCAGGCCCGCCCCAATGATGATCCAGAACACAATTTTACTATAAAACATCACTTTTTGAGTTCTCAGCACGAGCAGCTTGTTTTCACTCAGCTTGATCGAATCTGAAACCAGGCCTATGGAATCTATCATCGATTTATTTCGGTCATCCAGATTCAGGAGCGAATCACTTACCTGTAAACGGTTGCGTTGTAAAATACCCATTTCCGCATCCAGAACCTGATATTTCCTGTTTATGATTTCATGCATGGATTCGAGTCTCTTTTTCTCAGTAGGATTGTCGCTGATCGATCTGGACAATACCATGTAAACAGAATCGACCAGCTTACGGCTTTCTCCATAGGCATTCAGGTAGGCGTTCTGTTTGCTGAGCAGATATTCATGCCAGCTGATTTCAGCATCTTTCAGATTAGCGTTCAATGTGCCCAGCTCATTGATCACTTCCCGGGTATGACCAACCCATTTATTTTCCTTCCTGAGCTGGATGAATGATGAGAGTGAAAGGAAATAACAAAGCAGCATCAGTATGAATGCTGCCAGGTATCCGCTTCTGATCTTTTTGGGGAAATCGAATTTCATTCCTGCTATTATTCCTGCCGTCTGAAATTACAAAGAATTTGTGCAAAAAGGAAGTTCCTGTCCGAATGTGTACAGTAGACTCAAACAAGCAGCATTGCGTCGCCATAGCTAAAGAACCTGTACTTGTCTTTGATTGCCCTTTTGTACGCTTCCATTGTCAGATCATAACCAGCAAATGCGCATACCATGATCAGGAGACTGGTTTTAGGAAGGTGGAAGTTGGTGATAAGTGCATCGGCAATATTAAACTGATATGGAGGATGTATAAAAGTATTTGTCCATCCCTCTGAGGGCTTCAGGAGTTTTTCTGCAGTAAAAGACGATTCCAGTGCACGCATCGTTGTAGTACCCACCGAACAAATCCGATGGCCACCCAATCTTGCTTTATTCACAATTTTGCAGGCTTCATCATCTACCCGATAATATTCTGCATCCATCTTGTGTTTACTCAGGTCTTCAACTTCTATCGGACGAAATGTACCCAATCCCGTATGCAGTGTGGCTTCCGCAAAGCGTATACCTTTTATTTCAAGTCTTTTGATGAGCTCCTTGCTAAAATGTAAGCCGGCAGTCGGAGCAGCGACAGCCCCTTCGTGTTTTGCATAAACCGTTTGATATCTTTCCTTATCCTCTTCGTCTGGTTTGCGTTTAATATATTTTGGAAGGGGCGTTTCACCGAGGATTTCGAGTACCTGACGAAATTCATCATCCGTTCCGTCCCATAAAAAACGAATCGTCCGGCCGCGGCTGGTGGTATTATCTATTACTTCAGCAACCAGTTCATCATTATCTCCGAAATATAGTTTATTGCCAACCCTGATTTTTCTGGCGGGATCCACGATCACATCCCAGAGCCTGTTCGGTTTGTTGAGTTCGCGAAGCAGGAAAACTTCAATCTTCGCACCGGTTTTTTCCTTGCGGCCATACATCCGGGCCGGGAAAACCTTAGTATTGTTCACAACAAAAACATCTTTGTCGTCAAAATATTCCATTACGTCCCGGAAATGTTTGTTTTCGATTTGTCCGGTTTTCCGGTGAACAACCATCATACGGCTGTCTTCTCTTCTTTTTGCGGGATGCTGGGCGATCAGATTTAGGGGAAGGTCGAATTTGAACTGAGAAAGCTTCATTCAGTAAGAAATTTTAATTAGTTTCCGGTACATGAGACGAATGAAGCAAAGTATAGCTGGTCAGTCAAACCAGGTCTTACGGCACCCGATTCGGTCATGTTACGGCATGATTTTACAAGCGTGCAAAGGTAGTAAAGAAAAATCAATTTGCAATAGTGAATATAAATATTCCTTTACAAGTATGAAAACCCTGATTTTAGGGAGTTTTTGGCGCCGTTTTACCAGGGATGGCATCAAGCAGTGAACGGGTATAGCTGTTTTGCGGGTTATTGTAAATGGTATCAGCATCACCCGCTTCAACTATACGTCCTTTTTCCATGATCAGAACCCGGTCGCAGAGATACCGGATTACCGACAGATCATGCGATATAAAAACTGCTGTAAATCCCAGGGTTTTTTTCAAATCATTGATCAGATTGAGGACCTGAGCCTGCACACTAACGTCCAGAGCTGAAACGGATTCATCAAAAACCACGAATCCGGGTTTTAGAATCAGGGCCCTGGCGATCACAATTCTTTGACGTTGTCCACCCGAAAAAGCATGCGGATAACGGTTGAAATGTTCCGGTTTCAGGCCCACTTTATCCAAAAGTTCAAGCACCTGTTCTTTTCTTTCCGTTTTGACTGCAGCACTATGCACTTTAACAGGCTCTGCTATTGCCGCGCCGATCATGAGTCTTGGGTTCAGCGAGGAATAAGGATCCTGAAATACCATTTGAATATTACGCCGGAATGCCAGTAAGTCGCTTTTGGGAAGAGTCGTCATTTCCACGCCATCATATTTAATACTGCCTCTCCCCGGTTTGTTCAATCCCAGCAGGGCCCGCCCCAGGGTGGTTTTACCTGAACCCGATTCACCTACAATGCCCAGGGTTTCTCCGCGGTACACGTTAAAATGGATGTCACTGATTGCGTCTACGCCCCGATGGGGCCGCCCAAACCAGTTACGACCGGCATTGTATCGAATCCCTATCCCACTCACTTTTATCAGTATTTCTTTTCCGCCTGTAGGCTGTTTTTCCAGGTCGACCGCTGAAAAAATTTCATTTTTAATTAAAGCCTGATCTATTGAAAAGGATTCGGAAAATGTTTTTTCCCCTTCGCTGACAGGTTGAAGAAAATCCGATACAACAGGAAGCCTTTCTCCTTTTTTATGCAAAGCCGGACGGCACATCAATAAGCCCTTTGTATAAGGATGTTGGGGATGTGTAAATAATTCTGTCACCAAGCCGGACTCCACCACCTGGCCCTTTAACATAACCAGCGCACGATCCGCAATATCTGTGACAAGCCCAAGGTCGTGGGTAATAAATATCATACCGATATTTTCCGATCTGCGCAGCTCTTTCAACAGATCCAGAATGGTCTTCTGAACCCGGACATCCAGGGCTGTAGTTGGTTCATCACAAATCAGAAGTGATGGACGACAACTGATGGCCATGGCGATCATGACCCTTTGTTTTTGCCCACCGCTCAGCTGATGGGGATACCTTTTAAAAATAGATAAAGGTTCCGGTAAATGGACTTTTTCAAATAAGTTCAAAGTCTCCAGCCTGGCTTGTCGCCATGTTAATTTTTTATGCAGCATCAAGGGCTCACAACATTGTGCACCACAAGTCATCACAGGATTCAGGGAAGTCATGGGTTCCTGAAAAATCATTGCCATCTGATTGCCCCGGTAAGTCCGGAACTGTTTTTCCGTCAGGCTGCGCAGGTCGATCAATTCTCTTCCGTCCGGGGAAAATAGAATAGATCCGTGTTTCACCCTTGCGGCGGGACTGAGTAAATTCATCACTGTAAGGGACATCACCGACTTGCCAGATCCGGATTCACCAACCACTGCCAGCAATTCCCCGCGATTGAGTAACATGGAAAAATCCCGCAGTGCCGGAATATCCGACCCTGTATCGGGGAAATCAACTGTTAAGTCTTTTATTTGAATAAGAGGATACAAGAAAATAATTAAAACCTCAAATGCCTGACCGTAAGTCCGTCATTGATCAGTTGTTTAAGTGAATCGATACCGATTCTCAAATGGGTGCCCACAAAATCGCCGGTCACGCGCTGATCGCTTTCTGCTGTTTTCACACCGTCCGGGATCATCGGCTGATCACTTACCAACAGCAGGGCGCCTGTCGGAATTTTATTGTAAAAGCCTACGGAAAAAATTGTGGCTGTTTCCATGTCGATGGCATATGCCCTTATTTTTTTCAGATATTCTTTAAATACATCGTCATGTTCCCAGACCCTTCTGTTGGTGGTGTATACGGTGCCCGTCCAGTAGTCCACTCCGTTTTCGCGGATGGTGGTAGAAATGGCTTTCTGCAGCGCGAATGCCGGAAGCGCCGGTACCTCCGGGGGGAAATAATCGTTAGAAGTTCCCTCACCACGAATAGCTGCAATGGGTAATACAAGGTCGCCCAGTTTATTTCTTTTTTTCAAACCTCCGCATTTCCCTAAGAATAAAACAGCCTTTGGAGAAATGGCGCTGAGCAGGTCCATGATCGTCGCAGCGGTCGGGCTGCCCATTCCAAAGTTGATGATGCTGATATCTCCGGCAGTTGCACACTGCATGGGTTTGTCTTCACCGATTACTTTCACCTTATGCATATCGGCAAACAAATGCACATAATTAGAAAAGTTGGTCAGAAGGATATAATTCCCAAAATTTTCCAGCGACTCACCGGTGTACCGCGGAAGCCAATTTGTTACTATTTCTTCTTTAGTTTTCATAAATTCATTCCTGGAT
>JBGPBW010000097.1:0-16584 GCA_041481385.1 Puia sp. | reverse complement strand
TCTCGCTTAGTGGGTTATTCCGCCTCGAGCCAGTGATGCTGTCCTATCTTAATGAGTCGATTGGAATGGATCGCGAAAATGCGATCAACAATAGTCCTGTTTTGTTAGACCCGGTTCATGATTGCCCCCTGTTACTGGTTACCGGAACTGAAGAATCAGATGAGTTCAAAGCGCAAACCGAAGAGCTATATAATAGCTGGAAAAGCAAATGCAGCTCCATAGAACTTTTAGACGTTCCTCAAAAAAATCACTATTCGATTCTTGATGCGGTTGTTGAAAAAGATTCGACCCTATGGGCTGCGGTGAGCGCGCTGATGAATATTGAAGAGGTTGCAAGCGGGTGTTGATCCTGGAGCGAATGGGCATCTGATGGCCTCAGTTTCAGGAAAAATAGTTTTTTACAGCTTATTTTATTGCAAATCTTTTGGGTTAACCAATAAAAGGATGCCCACGAAAACCACAATAGTGATTAGCAAACCAATAAGCCCAACTAAAAAAGCCCGCCAGTTTGAAAAAAGCTGGCCTCCCATTTCAATATGCTGTTTTATTGCATCGCCCTGAATACGGCGAACGATTTGTTGGGCTGCTAAAGTATAAATCAACGGTATCAAATAGTTTGGAACTTTATCGTTTAGTATGAAAATCGTTGCGCCAAATATGACAATCGTAACAAGAATTGTAATAACCCAGGTCGTTTTTACTTTTTGTTTTTCACCGAGCAGTTTGAAATTTTCAGCGATAATGTAGCCGGCTGCTAACGGTCCTCCAAAAAAGGCAGCCGGCAAAACAGCATTTTCTTTATAAATTTTAAGTTGCGGAGGCTCTATTAACAGGTTCTCTTCCATGAGGTTTGAGTTTGGGTTGTCGCTGAAAAATGGGATGGAAACGGGCCATAATTTAGGTATAAACGTGAATCCACGCAAAATTATTACAGCGATTACTGGCTATACTTCCCGCATTCAGCCACCATGATTGTCGCATTCACACTGCGTGGTACCGTATTTGCTAGCGAAATTTGTATCGTAATAAAACATCAATAATATGAGAAAAATAATTGTCTTATCAATGATCACATTAGATGGGGTCATGCAGGCGCCCGGTGGACCTAAGGAAGATGCATCAGCCGGTTTTAAATATGGCGGCTGGACTGCGCCTTATGGTGACGAAGTATATGGTCAGGTGGTGCAAAAAGAATTGAAACCTGCAGACTATCTTTTGGGCAGAAAAACATTTGATATCTGGGCCGGCTACTGGCCTGAACATGGAGATTTTTGGCCAGGTATTAATGAGGGCACGAAATGGGTGTTTTCCAAAACCCTGAAAAAGTCGGACCCGAAAGTGACCGGGTGGAAAAACTCAGTAGTGTTAAAAAACCTGGCCGATATCAAAAAGCTCAAAAACCTGTCTGCCGGCAGGCAAGGTTCAAAAGGCTCGGACATTCAAGTTTGGGGTAGCGGTGAACTCGTTCAGCTGCTGCTTAAGAATAACCTTGTAGACGAACTCAGACTCAAAATTCACCCCCTGACTTTAGGTAAGGGAAAGAAGTTATTTGACAATGGCGCGATTCCGGCAGCATTTAAATTAACAGAGAGTATTATTACATCAAAAGGAGTTTTTATTGCTCATTACAAGCGGGCTGGAAAAGTCAAGACAGGTAATGTTGGTGTCCAGGAGAAATAAAAAAAACTTCATGACGAAAAGCAGGAACGGCTAACAGTATAAATAAAAGTGTCAACTTTAGGATAATCAATATTAATTATAATGAATACTAAAATTCTCTCCATTGCCGGACTCCTGTTGCTCGTTGGACTGGTTTTCGGTTTTCAACAGAAAACACCGACAGGAAATACCCAACTAAAAAAAGGTATGATTAAAGTAACCATATTTTATCCAAATGGCGAAGGGAAAAAATTTGATATGGACTATTATTCCAGCAAGCACATGCCAATGGTTGCAAGTTTATTGGGCGACTCATTAAAGCTGTTCGAAATTGACAAAGGCATAGCCGGCAGGACTCCGGCTGAACCCATTCCATATTTAGCTATTGGATATTTATACTTTGACAGGCTTTCGGCCTATCAGAATTCTTTCAGACCCAATGCGGAAAAAATCAGGAACGACATTCCGAACTATACCAATATACAGCCCGTGGTTCAAATAAGTGAAGTAATACGTTGATGGATACCGAACAGGGAAATACTCATTACTGTTAAAGACAACATATGAGAAAACTAATCGCAGCTATCAATTTGACCCTTGACGGTTTCTGCGACCACACGGCGATGATTGCTGATGAGGAAGTACATGAGCACTACAATGACTGTTAAGAAATGCAGACACGCTTTTATACGGAAGGATAACCTACCAGCTTATGGAAAGTTACTGGCCATCCGTCGTAAAAAATCCCACCGGTAACAAACCAATAGATGAATTTGCCATTCTAATAGATAATATCTCAAAGATTGTTTTTTTCCTCAGGCTGAAAAATGTGGATTGGAAAAATACAAAATTGAAAAATGAAGTTATTAAAGGCGACATTCTGGAACTCAAGCAGCAAGCGGGTAAAAACATTTTAGTTGGCAGCCCGAGTTTAATAATAGCTTTAATGCAACTTGGTGTAATTGATGAATACCAGCTTGACGTTCAGCCAACTGTTTCAGGAAGCGGCTTACCATTATTCAAAAACCTCAGGGACAGAGTCAATCTTAAACTCTTAAAGACAAAAACGTTTGGCTGCGGTGCAGTAACTCTTTACTATGAGCCGGCTTAAAGCACGGCCACCATCATTTCATTGGCACTATTCCGGCCGACTAAGTGTATTTGTGTATTTATAATTCTATTCAACTTCAGTAGTTTTATTGGCGTCACAACACCAAGGCACGAACGTTGGAGGTAATGCCGTTCAAAAAATTTTACAGGCACATGAAGACTTTTTCATTAATTCTGGCATTTTTGTTTGCACTATTCACATCATGCAATAAGACAACACAGAGTCTCTCGGTGTTAGCTCTTTTACAGAACAGATGGGTACTTCTTTCAGAGGATTATTCGTATCCCACAATCCCAAACGCTATGACAAATGTATATAACGGTGTATCCTCGGATTACTATCAATTCAACTCAAATGACACATTAATTAGTTCTCAGGCCGGATCGCCGGTGGCACCTAATTATCCAATTAAATCAATACACAAATATTCCCTTCAAAATGACAAAAGCATTTTTCTATATGGTAATATAAATGGTCCGTCCGACACGCTCACGATTCAAAAAATTACTACAGACTCATTAGTTTTAACATCGCCAACGTATATCACCTATGTAGACAGTTCGCGAAATTATGTTGATGCGACCGGAGTTATCACAATCAGGCTATTTAGATAAAAACACGTGTTCAAGACTCTACCGCCAACATAGCGCCGAATACGGCAATATAAAATAGATTACTGGACTTATGAAGTGTATAAACTGGAAAAAATGACAAACATAAAAACAAGCAGTACAAATAAAACCCGAAGATTATGAAAATACCACCACCGATCTATCAAATATTCCCATTTATCAGGTAAGTAGTTTACCGGCCAACGCAGAATTTGCTTTTCAATCGGTCGGTTACCCGATCGCGTAATCATTCCAATTAATACCAAAAAGACAACAGCTAGCATAAGTGGAATGAAAACGGAAAGGACAGCAATTTGAAAAATGGCCAAATTAAGTGTCATTAATAAGGAAAGCAATAAAAGAGTTGGCATTTTTTTATTAACAGCATTAATGAAAGCCTTTATGTTTTCAATATAAGTTACATCTGAAATGGTGGAAGTATTAGGTCTGAGCCAAACTACAACCACCATCCCTGCCATAAGTCCACATACTAAAAGGTCAAAAAAACGAATGATGAAGATGAATGTCAGCATTTCTATTGTTTATAACTATTGGCATATCTTCAAATTATTTCCTTAAATCAAAATCCAATGGAAAATCCAATTTGAATTCAATATTTCTACCCATGTTGTAAATACCGAGATGACCATTAGGTGATGATGAATATTGCTCAAAATATTTCAACCTACTCAGGTGATTCTGGTAAGCCACATCGAACAGGTTATTCCCCATGATATAAACATTTACGATGGTTTTACCCTTGGTATTCGTAATTCCCGCCCCAATTCCAGCGTTGAATAAGGTATAACCTGGTGTTGGCGTTTCTGTGTTATCAGTCAGATAAACCCTGTTTTGCGCAGCATAGTACACCAACTGAACTTTAATGAAACCATTGACTATATGAGCGGTCTTATTTTCAACACTGTATTTCAGTTCCGAAATACCGTGTAAAGGAGGAATGAAAGGCAAATATTTATTACTATCCGATTGCAATTTGATGTCTACTCCCTTATTGAGAGCATACACCGCAGATACTGTATTATTGAATTGCAATTCTTTCGTAAGATTAAAATCCATGACCAATTCACCACCATATAAAAGCGCGTTGCCTTGTTGGAATTTGAATGTTTGGGTACCAGGTACAATTACGGAATCTGCTCCGGTTCCAGTTACAACTTTTTGATTGAAGATATAGTTTGAAATGCTGTTGTTAAACAAACTCAGACTGATTAAGATGTTTTTTGACGAATATTGTGCCCCAATATCTTCCTGGGTATTAAATTCCGGTTGAAACTGGTCATTCCCAATTTGATAGCTGTTCGTTCCAGGATGTACGCCATTAGAGGTAATTTCTGCAATGTTCGGCGCCCTGAATCCCCTGGATAAATTTGCTTTTACGGAAAATTTCTCTGAAAAAACATAGGTTGCCCCAATGCTTCCTGTCAAACCTGAAAAGACATGGCTGTAATTAGAAAATACCTTATTTGCGCCAACAGTGTCTGCACCGTATACCGGCATATCAAATCCGTTAGTGGGATTTGGATTCGTGTACAGTTCGGAATTATTAAAAGATCTATTGTCATATCTCAACCCTCCGGAAATATCCAATTTATCAAAATTCTTTTTGACCAAAACAAAAGGGCCAATATCAAATTGGTGATAAGAGGGAATCACAAAATCTGTCCCGTTTGTAACGTTATTATCCTGGTACATACCATTGACTCCGGCAGTCAGGTTCCAGCCACCGATTTCCGTAAAATAATATTTCAAATCATAAGAATAGGTATTGAGTTGCAAAAACAATCCTGCGATAGAAGGATCCTGCGGATGACTAAACTCTCGCCGAAGACTTCTTTGATATCCGAGATTAACTGTTAACCTGCCATTACCAATTTTGAAGTCATTATTTGAATATATGCGATAATGCTGTATGTGCTGATGCAAAACGTCAATGGCGTAGGTGTTCAATTCCTGATCCGTTACGATGGGCCTTATAGTATCTGCTTCCGTGATTTGCTTGGTAAATTTCCTTGAAGCTGAGTCCCTGCTTCCATCGGGAATTTCCTGGAGGTCATCAAAAAGTGAGAAATTCAGACGGGAGAAGCCCCATGAGCGGTTTATTCCCAAGGAGAATCCTGCATCAGATTCATTAAATGCTGTATTGTAAACACGACCGTCAATTGAATTTTGGTAATTTTTGGCTTGTTTATGAGATACTCTGGCCATCCATTCAAAACCGTTTTTAGTAGATCCCAGCATGACAGATCCACCAAATAAACCATTATTGGTTTGATATTCCCCCAATATGTCACCGATCAATTTACCCTCCGGTGCGAGCCGGTATGGTATCAGGTTTACCACCCCCGCTATTGCGTCAGAACCGTAAGTCAGGCTGGCCGGTCCTTCAATAATTTCAATTCTTTCAACTCCGTATTGATCGACCTCAATTCCATGTTCATCACCCCATTGTTGTCCTTCCTGCCTCAATCCATCATATAATGTCAATACCCGGTTGTAACCTAATCCTCTGATAAATGGTTTGGATACATTTGGGCCAGTAGTCAATGCGCTGACTCCGGGGACATTCGCGATGGCGTCGATGATGTTTGTGCTTAGATTAGTTTGAATATAGTCACGACTCACTGCCACAATGGGTATGGGGGTTCTCTTAATTTGGGTTGCTTTGGACAACCCGGTTATAACAACAGGGCTTTCCTGAAGCGTAGTTTCTGATAATTCAAAATTTTCAATTGTACTACCCCGAATGATGACATTTTTTATTTTAGTGATATACCCTACGTAAAATACCTCAATGATATAGGTTCCGGTTGGTATTGAATTAAATTGATATTGGCCGCTGTCATCTGCTACGACTCCCAGTTTTAAGTCAGGAATATATATAGTGGCACCGGGTAAAACATTTCCTTTCTCCTTTTCAATTACTTTACCCGAAAGGGTTCCTGAAGTATTAGCTGTTTTCTTAATTGTGTTTATAGAATTTGCACTCTGAGAAAATACGATTTGATCAGCCGACAGGCTTAATACACAAAGAAAAAGCGCTTGAACTGCTGTTGTTTTCATTGCAATTATTTTATTACGTTCTTTTCCAATAATTTATTTGTCAAAAAAGGGGAGGAATTAGCAGGATATCATATGATTAATCATTTTACCGGTACACTTACCAATAATATTATTCATAGCATAAAGTCTGGACCTTTGATTTTCAAGTCAAGAGGCCAAATTGATATCCGGGAATGAAGGGTCTTACGAAATGGGGGGTCCTCTTAACTGTCCTGCATTGGAAGAAAAAGAAGGGATATTCCCGTTATAACCAGGGAAAGATTGCTGACTCCAAATTGGGAGCGGCAGGCATATTGCAAAAGTCTCTGTATGATGTAATGCCAGAAAGAAATCCTCTAAACAACCATCATTAGATTGAGAAACGGAAGATGTATTATTACTGCTATTTGAAATTGCAGCAATTGATGCTTTATGATACTTGTCATGTATAAACAGGCGCACGCCTGCCTTCTCTATAAGCAGAAGTAAAAGAAGGAAACTAATATATTTTTTGACCTCTCTTTGCATTTATTAAAAAGTCATAACATAACAATATTAACACTTATTATTAAAATTGAGATGCCCTTGAAGTTGAATTAACAGGAACAAAGAGGGAACTATTCCATTTCGATATGAATAATAAACATTTTATCCATTGTCATCCCTTGCCCAAATACGCTTGGAAAATGGCAGCGTCAAGTAGATTTCGTACATCTCCTGTTCTGAAAACGAACAGTTTTTGCGGTGATCTGAATTAATATTCCATTGAATATCAAATATTTGGAATATTGGAGCTTTTATTGAAACAAATTGGCCGACCTGAGCGTCCAAGTATCGTTTCCAGGTCAAACACCTCCATATGATCAAAAATGTATTGCGAATTGCCCTGCGCAATTTTAGAAAAGACAAATGGTTCAGTCTGATCAATATTCTGGGCCTCACCATCGGAATCACGTTCAGCCTGTTTTTAATCTTTTATATAAGAGATGAACTCAGTTACGATCGGTTTAACACCAATGCGGATCGCATTTACCGTATTGTGACCTACGTGACTGAAAAGGATAAGAATACAAATTTCACCATTACTGAAGCGCCTCTGGCTTTTCAAATGAAAAAAGATTACCCTGAAGTGCAGGAAGCTGCCCGTATGGTAAACAGGGAAAGAACTCTTTTTAAAGTGGGTGATAAAAGTTTCTTTGAAACAAAAATATACTACGCCGACAGCAATATTTTTAAAATTTTTACTGCAAAGTTTCTGGAGGGCAATCCGAATACTGCGTTGGTTGAACCGCGTAGTATTGTCATGAACAAAACCACTGCCGAAAAATATTTCGGTAAAAACGTATCCGCGGTTGGCAAGACCCTGCACACGGTGTATGACCTGTATAAAGTGACCGGTGTTTTTGAGGACATCCCGGAAAACACGCATATCCGCTACAATATGCTCATCTCCATGTCGTCTGATTCAAACAACTATAATCAGAACTGGGGTAGTTTTAATTATTTCACCTACGCCTTATTGAAGCCCGGATCAAGTCGGCAGGCATTTCAGAAAAAAATAGATCATACCGTTGAGAAATTTGTAAAGCCCGTATTTGATCCATTTGGCGTGAAGATGCGTTTTTATGCACAGCCTATAGTTGACATTCACCTGCATTCAGATCTGGAAAGAGAACCTGAAGAACTGGGAAGTATGTCATACATATGGACTTTTTCCGCAGTGGCATTTTTTATGCTGCTCATCGCCTGTATCAACTATATGAATCTTACTACGGCAAGATCTGCGCGAAGGGCAAAAGAAATCGGCATCAGAAAAGTTACCGGTTCAGGACGGGGACAACTGATCGCGCAGTTTTTGGGAGAATCTGAGCTTACCGCGATGGCCGCTGTGGTGTTCAGTTTCATATTGATCGTATTATTATTTCCCGCTTTCAATTCGATTTCCGGAAAATCATTTTCAATTACGACCCTGTTACAGCCTTTCAATATTTTCCTGATGCTCGGCATTGGTTTATTCACCGGCCTCATCGGTGGAAGTTATCCCGCTTTTTATTTGTCGGCATTTCAGCCGGTAAGCATTTTAAAAGGTGCGCTGTCAAAAGCATCCGGAAATATCAATCTTCGCAGGACGCTGGTTGTATTACAATTCTCCATTTCCATGGTGATGCTGATTTGTACATGGATCGTTTACTCGCAGCTCGAATATATGAGAAATAAAGACCTGGGATTTGACAAGAACCAGGTTATGACTGTGGTGGTCAATACGGGTAAATTTGAGCCGGAAAAAATAATTGCGATGGGTAATGATTTTCGCAGATTATCGTCAGTGGCTGATGTTGGTGTTGGTGGTTCCTATCCCGGATCAGGTAATACCAATTTGAATCTTTTCAGGGTTCAAACCAAAACCGGGCATCTGGACAAAGCAGTCGAATGTTATGGCGTTGATGCCCACTATTTTTCGGCTCTCGGAATCAAGGTTGTTGCAGGACGAAATTTTGAGGCGGCAGATACTTCTCACGGTATCATGGTGAACGAAAGTTTTGTAAAACATTTCGGATGGGTTCAGCCGATTAGTCAGCGCATTACTTTCCCGGGTGATACGTCTGTTAAAGATTATCTCGAAGTGGTTGGCGTCGTAAAGGATTTCAATCAAAATTCTCTGTATAATCCAATACAGCCGCTTTTGTTTTTTTATGGCCCGTTGAATAATACCTATATCATGAAATTGAAGCCGGGAAATTCAAATAAAACGATCGCACAGGTGGAAGGTACCTGGAAAAAATATTTCCCTGCACTACCCTTCGAATTTAAATTTCTGGATGAAGGATTGAATTCGCAATACGTGGCTGATCAGAAACGCGGAAAAATTTTCGCTTCACTGGCCGTGCTGACGATCATGATTACCTGCCTGGGTTTGCTGGGCTTAACGGCTTACACCACGCAACAAAGACAAAAAGAAATAAGCGTACGCAGGGTGCTTGGTGCGAATGTGGGGCAAATCATTACATTAATCACCAGGAATTATTTCTGGCTTGCCTTGATTGCCGCAGCCATTGCTTTCCCGGTCGCCTGGTATTTTATGAGTAACTGGATGAAAGTATTTTCCTATAGTCCGGGCATATCGGCCATGCCGTTTATTATTTCGGCCCTGGTGATCATGATAACAGCCATACTTACCGCAACCTTTCACTCCGCAAAGGCTGCGCTTTCAAAACCATCTAATAATTTGAGATCGGAATAAAAGCAAGTGCAGCGATAGGAATCAGCCCGGGCCTTAGTGCCACGGCCTGATGTTGTGCGCGTGTCTTTGATCTTAGCAGTAATTTTTAACTTTCTACATTTTAAATAACTTAGCACGTCCCTTTTAAAGACAATATGAGGCGAATTCGTATTTACAACAGTTTTGTCTTGTTACTTTCAGCAGCACTGTTCTTTATCTCTTGTAATGATTCTTCCAATAAATCGTCAAATGAATCTTTAGCCGCCAAAGTAAAACGGGGCGATTACCTGGTAAATGCGGTGTGCAATTGTATGCATTGTCATGGAGATCGGGATTTTACAAAGTTTTCCGGACCTGTAATTCCTGGTACCGAGGGAAAGGGAGGTCAGCTTAAGACTAAGGGGGTATATGCAACAAATATTACACCCACCGTATTGGGAAACTGGACCGATGATGAAATAACACGTGCCATCACGGCGGGTATAACAAAGACCGGCGACACACTCTTCCCCTTAATGCCCTATGGAGGATATATGTACTTGTCGAAAGACGATGCCGCCAGCATCGTGGCCTATCTGCGCACCCTGAAGCCATTACCTGATAATGGGCCAAAAAGAAATCTGGCCTATCTCCCGCCTGGCGTGTTAGCATTATTATATCGAAACTTTTACCTAAACAATATTGATAAAACAAAAAACCCGTCCAGGCCTGACAATGATTCAGAAAAAGGAAAATATCTCGTTACACTGGCTGGCTGTAACGGTTGCCATACCCCCTTTAATAATAAATTAATGGTTTTTGATTATGACAGTGTTCTCTCAGGCGGGACGCTTTATCATGTTCCCGGGTCTGACTTTAGCGTAAGATCATCCAACTTAACACCCGATACAGCTACCGGGATTGGAAGCTGGACAGAAGAAACATTTGTGTCAAAGTTTAAAAATTTCCGGGAACAGAAAGCTTATAATTATAATCCCGGAAAATATAATACCGACATGCCCTGGTCAATACTAGCCAGGATGACGGATGACGATATCAAAAGTATTTACAGTTACCTGCGAACGATAAAGCCGGTTCATCATCAGGTAGAAAAATGGCCTCAATAAAATTCCCTCCGTTTTATTTGAACAATCAAAACAACTTGCGCAGGTTAAGGATGGCTGCCTGTCCCGTATCCGGTTTGATTAAGCCATCCATTGGCCTTGCCAGATCGATGGTTAAATAAAGTATCGATGTTGCCAGTAATGCGAAGACGGTAATGACAATCCATTCCTTACGATCAATCGCGGGTGTTGTAAAACCACCAACAAAACAGATAGCCAGGACGAGGGCAATCAGCATATATTTAATGGGTCCCGGAATTCCGGCAGTTAACAAAGTTTCCCTTTTGATGCCAATGTCAAATAAAGTAGTCAAAGTAAGAACCATATTGAAAGCAGCATCCTTGGTTTCAGGTTTTTTCGATAACGCAGCAGTTCTGGCCCATAATGATTTTGCAGTCGCTGAAATTTCTTCCCTATTCCTGTTGAACCTGGTTTCATCCGTTGCATAATCATAATAAATGATCCGCTCTTCAAGATATTTCTGCAAATCTGCCCGGTAAGCATTCCGTATACTGTCAGGAAAAAGATCCGCTTTAATGATGACAGTCCTCATAATATTGGCTTCATCCACAATGACGCCCTTCAGATTTTCAAAACGGGTGCCGGACTGACCAAACGTAAATGCCAGTATGAAACCCCATAACGCGAATAGTGCACCAAGAAGAGAATTCACGCCTCCCTTTGTGTCGCCATCTTCCAGCTCCCAAAACCTCTTCCGCATTTTATTTCCCCATACAATGGTAAGCAACATGAGAACAAACAGAACCAGGCCGATCACTGATGCGTCAATGTGCTCAAGAACAGAAGCGAACATCCCTTTTATTTATCTGTAATATAAATTATTTAACCTTAAAACTCACGGTGTAGTATAAACTAAAACATCCCCGAAGTAAATAGGCAGCTGTCAATCGTGGCTCCCCTGCCGGACAGGTAATAACTTAAAAATCAAATATTTAAGTTGAATGCGCATATAAACGCCATGGCGCTCTTGAACCTCAAGACTTGTCATTTTCAAATATTCGGGCGAAGTGGTTAAGTTTTACCTTTATATGTATTGAACTCTATCAATTGAGAATTTCGCCTTGGAAATTAATTTTAGCAAACTTTAAATAATTCTAACACGACAAAAATGAAAAAGGTAACAGGAATTGGTGGTATCTTTTTTAAATGCAAAGACCCCAATAAAATAAACGAATGGTACAAAACGCATTTAGGTTTTGAAACAAGCCCATATGGGACAAATTTTGAGTGGCGACAAGATGCAGACCCAACAAAAAAAGGATCTACTCAATGGAGTCCATTTGCAGAAACAACAAAATATTTTGAGCCTTCAACAAAGGACTTTATGATTAACTACAGGGTTGAGAATTTGGAAGCTCTTGTAGAGCAACTAAAAAATGAAGGCGTAACCATTGTCGACAAAATTGAGGCTGCTGATTATGGCAAATTTGTTCACATACTTGACGTTGAAGGCAACAAGGTTGAACTTTGGGAGCCTATTGATTGAGTAGCATTAAATGTATTTGAAAAAGTATGCAAATTGCATGCAAATGAAAAAGCACCTGCAAATTTTACTCTGCGGTGCTTTATTTTCAGCTCCCTCTGTTGGACTTGAAGCATACTGTTGAGGAAAGCGTCGCAGAAATTAAGCTTTTTTGATCAGGTACATTACCGTTCTTAATCAGGTCGGAAATCATGTTGCTCATCATATCTTGATCTGCATTGGCCTTTTCACGATCCAGTTTAGCATAGCAGGTGTCAAGATTAAAACGTAAAGTTTTCCTTTTCTTATCTTTAGATAGCTAATAAAATTGAGAACGCAAAGCATTAGGTATGCTCAAGACTTATCTCAAAATCGCTTTTAGGAATTTATGGCGCTATAAGATTTTCTCCTTTATCAATATATTGGGACTAGCGATTGGGCTGTCGTCCTGTTTTCTTATCTTTTTATATGTTCGGTTTGAATTAAGTTATGATAGTTTTCATAAGAATGCTGACAGAACCTATCGACTTGTCGCTGATGTAACCAATTCAACTGGAACTCATCCTGGGTACCAAACTTCCGCACCAATGGCAAGGTCAATCAAAGCTTCATTCCCGGAAGTGCAGTCCGTAACAAGAGTTATCCCGGCCGATGTCCTGGTTGTAAAGGACGATATCAAATTTCAGGAGGAAAATGCTTTATGGGCTGATTCTTCCTTTTTCTCCATTTTTGATTTCCCGCTAAAGTTCGGGGATCCAAAAACGGCACTGGTAGAACCGAATAGCATCGTATTTTCAGAAACGGCCGCACGCAAATATTTTGGTAACGCAAATCCGGTGGGCCAGTCTATAGTACTTACTGGTCTGAAATTGCATGCAAGGGTCACAGGATTGATGAAGGATATACCGGAGAACTCGCATATAAAAGCAGATATGCTGATTTCCATGTCTACCTATACTCAAACGTTCCAGCCAGGTATAGAGCAGGACTGGAATAGTTTCATTTATTACAGTTATCTGGTATTGAAAAAAGGTGCAAATCCAAAAAAACTGGAGACCGGCTTCCCCGCCCTGTTAGCTCTCGATGCCGGTGGAGACATGAACAGGTCAAAGCAACGGTATTCCATGTTTTTAGAACCACTTAAAGATATCTATTTGCGTTCGTCACGGGGAGCCCCCGAAACGGGAAATCTTCAAAACCTATATGTCTTCTCCCTTATCGCAATATTCCTCCTTCTGATCGCAGTCGTAAATTTTATCAATCTTACTACAGCACGATCCATGGAAAGGGCAAAAGAAGTCGGGATCAGGAAAGTATCAGGGGCTGTAAAAACCCAATTAATGGGACAGTTTTTGATGGAATCATTATCCATTTCACTTATCGCTTTTGTGATTGCACTCTTTCTGTTTGCTTTTTCATTTCCTATTTTTAATCAGGTTGCAGGCAAAACCATCGCAGAAGGGATTTTTAAGCAAGGTTATTCTATACTTTATCTCTTTATACTATCAATAGGCATTGGCCTGCTTGCAGGAATTTATCCGGCTTCCGTCCTGAGTGCATTTAAACCCATTTTAGTTCTTAAAGGAAGATATGTTTCAGGGTCCAGAGGTGTCATACTCCGAAAAATACTGGTAATGTTCCAGTTTACTATTTCTATTACGCTGATGGTTGGCGTCATCGTAGTATATGCGCAGGTCCATTTCATGCGAAGCCAACCCCTGGGATTTAATAAGGACCAACTGGTGGTTCTGGACAATATTGGAGATCAGAATATCCCATGGTTTAAGCAGCAGTTATCCGAGATACCGGGTGTTTTAGCCCTGAGTGCTTCAACATCCATACCAGGAAAAGATTATAATAATAGCATAACAGACCTAACGGCTATTGAAAACAGCAGGGGAGAAATTCAGCAGGATAATATCGCTACTTATAATGTAGACTACGATTTTCTAAAAACTTACCAAATCGGAATGGCTGCAGGTAGAAACTTTTCAAAGGATTTTCAAACCGATTCTCTTCATGCCCTCATCCTGAACATGACTGCGGTGAAGAAGCTGGGGTACCGCTCAGGCAGCCAGGTGATCGGCAGGCAGTTCAAACAGGAAGGAACAACTGGAACTATCATCGGAGTGGTGGATGATTTTCATTTTCATTCTCTCAAAGAAGCCGTGCAACCTCTGGCGCTCCGCACGGGTCTGGATTACTGGCAGTTTATGACGCTGAGGTTGACCACCAGAAATATGCCTACGACCATAAAAGCGATTCAGGAGAAATGGAAACAAACAAAAACTATCAGGCCATTCAGAAGCTTCTTCGTGGATCAGACTTTTGATCAGAAATATCAATCGGAACAAAGATTTGGTCAATTGTTTTTGTTTTTTGTGATTCTCGCCATTTTTATTTCGGGTCTGGGCCTGTTAGCCCTCGCATCATACAGTACCTTAAAAAGAAACAAAGAGATTAGTATAAGAAAAGTGCTGGGTGCTTCGGTCATTGGGATAGTAACTCTGTTAACAGGCGATTTTATAAAATTAGTGATCATTTCATTTGTAGTTGCCACTCCACTCGCCTGGTATTTTATGAATGGATGGCTGGAAGATTTTCCCTATAGAATTCAGATCTCCTGTTGGATGTTTGCTGCGGCAGGATTATCGGCCATAATCATCGCATTGACTACAGTCAGCTTCCAGGCAGTTAAGACTGCCTTAACAAATCCGGTGAAGAGTTTGAGAACTGAGTAGTCATTTATTGTAATAGCCTGGATTTTGAATCGTGATTTTCTTTATTGATTTAAGGTTGGTCTTACATACGGACATTTTTGACAAAAACGTTAAGATTTTCAGTCCTTACCTTTAATAAATGAAGTAATTGGAAAAATATGAACTAATGTTCAGAAATTATTTCAAAATCGCCTGGCGCAATATCTTCAAACATAAGGTATATAGCATAATCAATGTAGTTGGACTGGCTTTGGGCTTATGCACCTTCATAGTCTTATTTTTGATAAGTCACTATGAACTTGCCTTCGATAATTTTCATCCTGACAAAGCCAGGATATATCGTATCGTGGGTGACCTGAAAACAGCCTCAGGTGAAGACATCGATCTAAATAGGGCTCCCTATTCATTTCAGCTATCCATTCAGCATGAAATTCCAGGCTTAGATGTCGTTGCAGGTTTTTACCCCTATAAGGCAAATATTTCTGTAAAAAATACCGGGGGATTATTGAGAGAATTTGATGGAGCTGCACAAGATGGTAATTGGTGGACCTCCATTATCGTCGCAAATCAGAGTTACTTCGCCATTTTTAAATACGATTGGCTCGCTGGAAATGAAGCAAATGCCCTAAATCATCCTTACAAGGTGGTGATTTCTGAAAACCGGGCTCTTCAGTATTTTGGTAGCATCCCTTTCGAAAAAATGCTGGGACGGGAAATCACATATAATGATTCCGTCAGGGCGCAGGTATCCGGTATTATTAAAGATTGGAATAAGAATACAGATTTCCCATTTACTGATATTATTTCCATCAACACCCTGTGCCAATCCGGAGATTTGAAGAAACCGGATCTTTGGACTTTCGTTAAAGTTTCAACCGGTACTTCATCTGCCACTATCAACCATCAACTTGAAGGCTTCATTAAAAATCACCCCATTGGTGATCCACTGTTGAAGAGAAGCATGTATTTACAGTCATTATCAGACATTCATTTCAACTCCCATTTTTATGAAGATGGATTCAGGAAGGCCCATTTACCCACGATTTATAGCCTTATTGCCATTGCTTTTTTTATCCTTTTAATTGCAATAATAAATTTTATCAATCTGTCTACGGCACAAACTATAAGCCGTGCAAAGGAAATGGGTATACGCAGGGTATTGGGCAGCAGGAAGACCGGTATAATTTTCCAGTTCCTTACCGAAACCTTCATTCAAATTTCTATCTCGACCGGCGTTGCTGTGATTGCAATAAAACCTATTTTAACTGTCTTTCATAATTTTATTCCACCTGATCTGCGGTTCAATCTCACTTCTCCTTCAACCATTTTATTATTGTTTTTATTAATCCTGACTACTACAGTTTTAAGTGGGTTGTACCCAGCGAAAATTTTGTCTTCTTATGAACCGATATTGAGTCTTAAAGGCATTAGGTCAACTGGTGCCAATAACAAAATGACCCTGAGAAAAGGATTAATTGTTTTCCAGTTTTCCTTATCGCTGTTTTTTATTATAGCTGTGATTGTCATCGGGAATCAGCTACAATTTATCCGTAATAAAGACCTGGGCTATAATACAGACGCAATTATTATTATAAAAACTTCAGGCAGGGACAGTCT
>JBGPBW010000096.1:0-16614 GCA_041481385.1 Puia sp. | reverse complement strand
CGGCAGCATGAAATTTTCATCATAATAATACATCATGCTGAATGTAAACTTATCCTGAAGGCCTTTGCGCATGAGCGGATCGGCTTTGAAATAATCCAGTGTATCATGCATCCAGCCCATCATCCATTTCATGCCGAACCCCAGTCCGTCAGCAAATGTTGGTTTGCTCACGCCAGGCCAGTCTGTCGCTTCTTCAGCGATGGTCTGTATATCCGGAAAATCCCGGAACAGGGTTTCATTCAGATCTTTAATAAATGCGATGGCTTCAAGGTTACCGTCTCCACCGAATTCATTGGGTTCCCACTGTCCTTCAGTTCTTGAATAATTTAATTTCAGCATGGAGCTCACGGCATCAACACGGATGCCATCGGCATGAAAAAGGTCGCACCAGAAACGCCCACTGCTGATCAGAAAAGATTTGACCTCTCCCCTTTTATAATTAAAAATATAACTGTTCCAATCCGGATGAAACCCTTTGCGCATGTCGGCGTATTCGTAGGTATTGGCTCCATCGAACATGTACAGTCCGTGTGCGTCATACGGAAAATGCGAGGGCACCCAGTCGAGCAAAACCCCGATGCCTGCTTCATGAAATGCGTTCACCAGTTCCATAAAGGATTGCGGGTCGCCAAAACGGGAAGTCGGTGCAAAATAACCGACACCCTGGTAACCCCAGCTGCCATCGTAAGGGAATTCCATCACGGGCATAAGTTCCACATGTGTGAAGCCCATTTCCTTTACGTAAGGAACCAGGCGTTCGCGGATCTGATCGTAAGTATTGTAGGTTTCTTCATCGTCGGGATGGGGACGCATCCAGCTGGCCAGGTGCACTTCATAAACGGACCAGGGCTGATCGAGTGCGTTGACTTTTTTGCGGGTCTTCATCCAGCTTTCATCCTTCCAGGTATAATCCAGATCCCAGGTAATGGAAGCAGTCTGTGGCCGCTGTTCCCAGAAATGTGCGAAGGGATCTCCCTTAACGGTTTCCGAACCATTAAATCCGCGGATATGATATTTATATACTTCACCACGATTTATTTCCGGGATAAATCCCTCCCAGATCCCTGATTTCTCCAGGCGGACAAACAAAGGATGCTCATCGGGTTTCCAATGATTAAAATTTCCGATTACAGAAACCGCTGTTGCATTGGGTGCCCATACAGCAAAATAATATCCACGTGTACCCAGCACTTCGCGGGCATGTGAACCGAAGATTTCGTACAGGCGGTAATGCGTTCCATTTTGAAAATTTCTGATATCATCATCAGAAAAAAGGGAATAATTCCAGACAGGTTTCGTGGAATCTACAAAGTGTGTATGTTCATAATTGGTAATCACTGTATTCACCTTCACTAATGTACAACCTTATTGGCATCCGGCCCTCTTTTAAGTTCCAATATGCTGATGGAACGGGCAGGCAGGTTTAGATTTTGCGATATGGGATAAGTAGCGCCTGTTATGATATCGGTTGCATTTTGAAATCCCCGGGTTCTTTCAGAATAATCACCGAAGTTCAACGATGCAGAGAGGGTATCTGCATTCAGGGCGCAGAGGACGGTTTGTTTTTCATCGTAACGGAAATACACATAAAGGGCTTTTGAAGGAATGTACTGCATGAGTTTACCCTTCGTGAGGGCGGATGAATTTTTTCGGTAAGTAGCAAGTTTCGAAACAAAATCAAAGGCCGCATTTTCGCCAGAGGTTCTTCCTGATGCCAGGAATTTATTGTTGGCATCGCCCGGAAATCCTCCGGGGAAATCTTCGCGCACCATGGCATCTGATGGATTCTTAAAATTTTTCATGAGGATTTCCGTCCCATAATACAAGTGCGGGATACCTCTCTCCGTCAGTAGCAGACCGATACCCATTTGAAAATTATTCCAGTCCTCTCCCACTACGGAATAAAAACGATCCCTGTCGTGATTATCGAGAAAAATGCAATTGTTCATGGGATCTTTATACAACATGTCTTCGGCTAATGTGACATAGAGGCGATTTACACCATCCGACCATCCCTGATTTTTTCGGGTGGCTTCGATCATCGCATCACAAACGGGAAAATCCAAAATGCCGGTGAGGTTACTCTTCCAGGATACGTTGAGGTTATTGCAACAGAAATAAGCGCCTGCCGCAACGCTGTTGACGGTAGCTTCGCCGAGTGAGGTGATGGCCGGAAATTCGTTTTCCAGCGCTGCATTTAAATTGTTTAAAAATAGGGGGTCACAATATTTATAAGTGTCTACCCTCCAGCCATCCAGTTGAAAAGTCTGTGTCATCCATATGGCCTGTTGAATTAGAAAGGTGGCCAGTAATGGATTTCGCAGATTCAGATCGGGCAGGTGCGGTACGAACCAGCCGCCTTCCATGATTTCTTTATCTTTTGACGAAGCGTGGATATCGAAAATCGCCTGTTCGCGGTGACTGGTATTCTGGTATTCGGGCCAGTGGTTGATCCAGTCGTCTGTGGGCGGGTCGCTCATAAACCAATGTGCGGCGCCGATGTGGTTGTACACGGCATCCTGGATTACTTTGAGACCTTTTGCATGGGCAGCCTGCACCAATTTCAAGTAGGCGTCTTTGCCGCCCATTCGTTTGTCAATCTCATAATGATCGGTGAACCAGTATCCATGGTATCCGCTCATCCACCCGGCGGATTCTTTTTCCAGCGGCATATCATTTTCTATCACCGGTGTAAGCCAGATGGCGGTGGCGCCGAGTTGCTGGATATAGTCGAGGTGATTAGTAACGCCTTGAATATCTCCCCCGTGGCGTGCCAGGGGATTGTGGCGATCTGCTACCGTATCGCGCATGTTCGCATAATGGTCATTGTTAGGATTCCCGTTGCTGAAGCGGTCGGGCATAATCAGGTAAATGAAATCTTCTGAGTGGATGCCGCGGGCCCAGGTTTTCCCTTTTCCGGGAGGTATTTGTTTTAATTCAAAAGGAACAACATAACCGACGTCGTGTCCAACAAAAATGCGACCTGTACCCGGTTTAGCAGACGGGGTTATAGTTAAATTTAGAAATATATAATCCGGATTTTTTACAGTTTTAACGCTATCCAGCTGAATGCCCTTAAAATCTATAGACACCATTTTATCCTTTAAATTTTCACCGTGCAACATGAGTTGTACTTTCGGATTCTTCATACCTGTCCACCAATTGGCTGGATAGACTTTAAAAGTACTTTGAGCAATTCCGAGAAGAAACAGCAAGGTGAAGGGAAGTAGAATAAGCTTTTTCATGATGGAGCCAATCTTTGCTGTTTCCGGCTGATGCGGATATCCCCCGCATCATACACAAAGAGCACGCTGATGGCCGCGCAGAATAAAAAGAAGCCGGCCAAAACGATCGCATAAATCGGTTGTCCGCCATAAATATGTTTCACGATCCATCCACCGAATACGCCATTTACAATTTGCGGAAGCGTGATGAAAAAATTAAAGATCCCCATATAGATACCGAGTTTACCGGGAGGTATCGAACCAGAAAGAATCACATAAGGCATAGCCAGAATACTGGCCCAGGCCAGGCCTATGCCAATCATAGAAAATTTCAGCATGGCCGGATCCTTTATAAACATAATCGAAATCAAACCTGCGCCACCCGCCATTAATGAAAATGCATGGGTTGACTTGCGCCCTATTTTCCGCGCGATGGCAGGAAGAAGTAGTGCATAGAACATGGCGACCAGATTATAAACACCAAATGCAGAACTTACTTTATTTCCGGCTGCATTATACGCAACCGTTTTTTCATATTGTCCCGTCAGTCCATATACATGTGTCGCCACTGCGTCGGTAGTAAACACCCACATGGAAAATAAGGCAAACCAAGAAAAAAACTGAACGAGGCCCAGTTGTTTCATGGTTTTGGGCATGTGCCTGAAATCATAAATGATTTCACGTACGCCAGATCTTTTATGTGTTTGTTCCGGTTTTCCATGGTATTTTTCATATTCTGCCGGTGCATATTCTCTGGAAAAAAATACAGTGATTAAGATGGCGATGATCAACACCGCCGCGCCGATATAATAAGCGTATCGGATATTATCGGCCACACCGTTGGTTCCAGCCTGTAAGCTGAATCCATGTTTGCCCAGCCATTCAGGCAGATAAGATCCGCCAACAGCTCCGAGTCCGATCAGGAATGTCTGTATACTGAATCCCAGTGTTCTTTGTTTATCGGGAAGGTTGTCGGCCACAAGTGCGCGAAAAGGTTCCATCGCAATATTAATGGAAGTATCCATGATCATCACCATACCCGCACCAATCCAAAGTGCAGGAATTATTGAAGAGAAAGAACCGGAATTGGGAAGGATCAGCAGCGCCATGCAGGTAAGGATCGCGCCGGTTAAAAAATACGGTTTTCTTCTGCCCAACCGGTTCCAGGTGCGATCGCTGTAATGTCCGATTAGCGGTTGAACAATCATTCCGGTGAGGGGGGCGACTAACCAGAATGCAGGGAGCTGATCCACGTCAGCGCCAAATGAGCGCAGAATGCGACTGGTATTTCCGTTTTGCAATGCAAAACCGAACTGGATGCCCAGGAACCCAAAGCTCATCGTAAATATCTGCCATACGGAGAGCCTGGGTTTTTCAGCCAGCTTGATCGGTTGAGCTGCAGTAGTTGTGGCCATAGCAATCGTTAAAATCTAAATCACAAATCCATTTGGAATCACCGCACCTTTCTTAACCACCACGATACCATCTTTCACAGTATATAAAGAGTGATCAGTATTCTCGAGGTGAGCTCCCCCATTAATCCGAACATCATCGCCGATCCGGCAGTTCTTATCCACGATGCAATTGCGGATATAACAACGGTCGCCGATTCCTACAGATGGTAATCCATGTTCTTTGTCGTGCCGGATTTCATCGATGGTTTCATAATAATCGATTCCCATCAGGTAACTGCTCACGATGGTCGTACCGATCCCGATGCGAGTTCGGATTCCTATCACACTGCTTTCGATTCGGGAAGCGTTGATGATACATCCTTCTGCAATAATTGTTTTTTCCAGTGTAGTGCCGCTGATCTTGGCCGGCGGCAACATGCGTGCCCTGGTATAAATTGCATTGCTGTTATCGAATAAATTGAAATCGGGAATTTCCTTAGTAAGTCCGAGATTGGCTTCAAAGAAGGAATAAATATTTCCGATATCCGTCCAGTAACCATCATACTGGAAGCTGACCACTTTGTATTTATCGATGGACTGCGGCAGGATTTCTTTACCAAAATCAGTAGCTTCCACGTATTCGTTCTGAAGCAGGTCCTGTAACAGCTGCCGGTTGAAAATATAAATCCCCATGGAAGCCAGGTAGTTTCTTCCCTGGCCCTGCATCGCCGGACCGGTATCGCTGGTCCAGTCTTTCAGTACATCTTTTTTTGGTTTTTCTATAAATGAAGTAATAAATCCTTTGTCGTCTTTTTTCAAAATACCAAATTCTGAAGCTTCGCGGTCTGCCACCGGAATCGTGGCAATGGTTATTTCTGCTTTTTGTTGAATGTGATTGTTCAACATTTCCATAAAGTTCATCTGATATAACTGGTCACCGGAAAGAATCAGAATATATTCTGCCTCAAAGGGACCGAGGTGCCGGAGGCACTGCCGCACAGCATCTGCCGTTCCCTGGTACCAGGTTGGGTTATCCGGTGTTTGTTCAGCCGCCAGAATATCCACAAATGCCGAACTGAATGCGCTGAAGTGGTAGGTATTTTTGATATGTCGGTTCAGCGATGCCGAATTGAACTGTGTCAGCACGAACATTCGGTCGATACCGGAATTGAGACAGTTGGAAATGGGGATATCCACCAATCTGTATTTACCCGCAATGGGAACAGCCGGTTTGGAGCGGCTGGCAGTGAGCGGATATAACCGGGTGCCGGCACCTCCTCCTAAAATAACAGCTAATACTTTTTTTGACATATAAGCAGATTTAATAAAACCTATTAAAGCGAAGCATAAAGATCCAAATAATGTTGCATACTCGTTTCCCAGCTAAAGTCCAGCCGCATCATTCTTCTTTTTATTTCTTCCATCATGAGGGGTTCCTGAAATAATTGAACGGCACGCCAGATGGCGTGTGTCATGTCGCCCACAATCGCGTTGTTGAACCGGATACCATAACCATCGGGATCGCCAAAATCTTTTACTGTGTCCTTTAAACCGCCAGTGGTTCTGACGATGGGTACGGTCCCATATCGCATGGCGTACATCTGGTTCAGTCCGCAGGGTTCCACCCTTGAAGGCATCATGATAAAATCCGCGCCTGCATAAATCAAATGACTCAGGGCCTCATCATATCCTATAAATATACTGAAGTCGCCATCACTGAGCAGGCGTACCCTTTCCAGGTTGTCCTGAATATAATGGGCGCCGCTGCCCAGTATCAGGAAATTCATTTTTCTTCCTATATAATAAAAGGAGTCTCCTATAGCCTGCGGTAAAAGGTCGGCTCCTTTTTCACCAACCAGCCTTCCGATAAAGGATATCAGCGGTTTTGCGATATCCAGTCCAAACCGGTTACAGAGTAGTTCCTTATTCTTTTTTTTGCCGGCCTCATTTGTTTTGATGTTGAAGTGATGCTGGAGATAGGTATCTGTTTCCGGATTCCATACATGGGTGTCGATGCCATTTAGGATGCCGTAGCATTTTCCTTTTTCATATTCGAACAGCGCTTCCAGTCCGTTCGAGGACCAGCGTAATTCATCCAGGTAGGTCCAACTGACCGTGGTTACTTTCCAGGCACAGCGCACACCACAAGCCAGGGCATTGATACTCTTGTTCCATTCGAGAAGTCCCGATTTCCAGGTATCCCATGCCGGAATATAATGACTCTTATCCCAGTTCAGCCAGCCCTGGTATTCACCATTGTGAATAGTGAGGACCGAAGGAATTTCCCTGAGGTGCTGATAGCGATAACAATGTTTGATCATGAATGGAATCAGGGCAGCCTGGTGATCGTGTACATGAACCACATCGGGATGATGTTTCCAGGTAGCCAGCCAGTCCACTACGGCAATCTGAAAAGCAATAAATCTTTCCGAATCGTCGTCGTACCCATAAATTTTATCCCGGTCGAGCAGACCATTGATATCGACCAGGTAGAGATCAAATCCCAGTTTATTATTTCTCTCTTTGATTACCGTGTAAATAAACCACCAGTCGCCCAGGTTGGTATACCCTTTATGCACCACATCAAATTCATTATTAAACAGGAATTTGGTCTTGTACATGGGCATGACCACTTTAGCGATATGACCAGCTGCTGTCTGATATTTAGGAAGTGCGCCGACTACATCCCCCAACCCGCCGGCTTTAGCAACAGGATAACACTCCGCTGAAACGTGTAAAATCTCCATGAAAACTTGTTGTGGATGAAGGCGGTGATCGGAATTGAGATCAATTTAGGAAGGATTTAGGGATTCTCATGCTATATGAAAAAATTTTTCATCAAGGCAAAACTTAACTACTTTCAACACTCATTTAAACGCTTGCCTGCTTATGAGCCAACCCACCAAATGGTCACAATTCGGAGTTCTAATCAGTGTTTTCTTTTTCTGGGGATTTGTCGCCGCCAGTAATGATATCCTGATACCTGTTTTTAAGGAGAAACTGCATTTGCAACAGTGGCAATCCCAGATGATTTCCTTTGCATTTTATGTGGCTTATACCGTCGGATCCATCATTTATTTTTTTGTTTCAAAAGCTTATGGGGGTGATATTCTCAACAGGATTGGCTATAAAAATGGAATTTCCCTGGGCCTGATCATATCTGCATTTGGCACATTGTTATTTTATCCGGCTGCGCAGACCGCTTCATTTACTCTCATGATCTCTGGTTTGTTTATCGTAGGGCTCGGGTTTTCTCTTCAGCAGACTGCAGCGAATCCATTGGCCATTATCATGGGGGATCCTCAGACGGGCTCGCAAAGATTAAGTATGGCAGGTGGTGTTAACAATTTTGGTACAACCATTGGACCTTTACTGGTTAGTTTTGCAATCTTTGGAACTGTTGCCGTAGGAACAAAGGGTGTAGCGAGTATAGAAAGCATTAAAACGCCCTATCTTATCCTGGGCATCGCTTTTTTGGTAGTTGCTGCAATATTTAAATTTTCATCACTTCCCAACAAAATTGATCTGGATGCCATCGCAGCAGATGAAGCTGCGGCCGGAGGTGGAAAAGTGATTGACCGGGGCGGTCCTTTAAAATATCCGCAACTGGCATTGGGGATGCTTGGAATTTTTGTATACGTCGGTGTGGAAGTCAGTACAGCGAGCAACCTGCCTGAATTTATGAAACAGCATGTGGCAACTGCAGATGGTTTGCCATTCCCTACTGAAAATATTGCGCCTTTTGTTTCTCTTTACTGGGCGAGTCTCATGATCGGCCGTTGGACTTCCTCCGTAGGTGCTTTTGGTGTTTCTGAAAGTGCAAAAAAAATCTTGAGGTTTGTGATGCCTTATCTTGCATTTGGCGTATTTCTTCTCGTTAATAAAATTGCCGGTCACGATATTACGCCGTTTTATATATATGTTTTTGTAATTATCGCAATGATCATTGGCACGCTGTTGAGCCGTGGTAATCCGGCCCGCCAATTATTGATTTTTTCTGGTATGGCAATCACTGCGCTATTTATCGGAATGTTAACCCAGGGGATGACCAGTGTATATGCATTTATCAGCGTCGGTTTATTTTGTTCAACACTTTGGCCCTGCATTTTTACTTTAGCCATTGCCGGATTGGGTAAACACACGAACGAGGGAGCCAGTTTCCTGATCATGATGATTTTTGGCGGAGGAATCGTCAGTCTGTTGCAAGGTCTTCTGGCCGATAAACATCTTTTGGGAATTCAGTGGTCTTATCTTGTGGGAGTTGCTTGTTTTGCGTATCTGGCATTTTATGCCGTTAGGGTAAAAGCCACATTAAAAAGTCAGGGAATTGATTTTGATGTCTTGCAGACTGCTGGTGGTCACTAATTGTTTTAAAAACTCCAGGTTTAAATATGTCAAAAGCCATTTCTACCCCGGTCTCCATGGAACCTCTGGCCATTGGTATCGATATCGGCGGTACGGGAACCAAGTTCGGCATTGTAGATCGTGTCGGAAATGTGTTGTTTACAGGAGATCTATCAACGAAGAAACATAAGAAGGTAGAAACATTTATTGAAGAACTGCACGAAAAGCTCTACGCGCTCATTCAAACCGTTGGCGGACCGGGCAGAATCAGGGGTATTGGCGTTGGTGCACCCAATGGCAATTTTTATACAGGTACCGTTGACTACGCTCCGAATCTTCCGTGGAAAGGAGTTATTCCTCTGGCCCAGCTGATACAGGATAAATTTCAATTACCGGCAAACCTGACCAACGATGCCAATGCCGCAGCTGTAGGCGAAATGATGTATGGTGCTGCCCAAGGCATGAAAGATTTTATCATGATCACACTCGGAACCGGTGTGGGTAGCGGGATCGTCGCTAATGGTCATTTGATTCTAGGTCACGATGGTTTTGCAGGCGAACTTGGACATACAATCATCATTCCGGATGGAAGATTTCATGAAGGAACGGGCAAATACGGTTCACTCGAAAGTTATGCATCTGCAACCGGAGTGATGCTGACTGCCAAAGAAATACTCGAAAAAACAACAGACGAGAGTTTACTGAGAAATATCCATGTTGACGAAATCGATTCCAAAAAAGTTTATGACGCTGCGGTTCAGGGTGATAAAATAGCAAAAGAAATTTTTGACTATACCGGGAAAATACTTGGGCTTGCTCTTGCTAATTTCGTCATGTTCTCCAGTCCGGAAGCTATCATATTATTTGGTGGATTAACAAAAGCCGGTGATCTGATCCTCAAGCCTACCCGCGAACATATGGAAGCCAACCTGATCCAGGTTTTCCAGAACCGTGTAAAAATTCTCGTCAGCCACCTGCGTGAATCCGATGCAGCAATCCTTGGCGCCAGTGCCCTGGTGTGGGATATGCCTTAAAAAGCCTAACGCTTAACGCCTGTGATATGTTAGGCGTTAGGCGTTAAGCCTTCTTCAGATTTTCCATTCACCGAGATACACACTTTCGGATTGCCGGCTGCGGTCTGCGGCATTGAAAGCGGCGTAGACATGAAAATTTTTCCCGTTGGTTTGCGTTATCTGAAGAATATCTTCACCTGTGCTGCGGAACTGCCCGGTTGTATGGTATGTGACTTCGGGTTTTTCCACATCATAAGCGAGCATCATGATCTGATCAAAGGCGGCCCCCTCCCATTTTATTTCACGGGGGGGATCCCAGGTGAATTTCAAATCGCCGTTCTCCTTCAGACTCACAGCTAAATTTTCCGGCAATGGAAGATCGCCTGAACTAACTTTTACCAGGGCCGGGTCGATGCGCAGTCCTGACCCATCCTTCACAAAAGCATTTTTCAGAAGCCATGATTTGGCGGCAATAAAACCCTGTGAGCGCTGACTAAATCCCCTGAAACCTTCCCGTACAAAATCCAGAAGGGGTGCCAGCCAGGCCTGGGCAGCTGCAAATTTTTCGCGGTTGGCCATCTCCTTCTTGCTCACTGTAAGGGTCCTTTTTTTATAGGGTCCTTTTACATAGGGAATGCCATTGCGGGAGGAACCGCTAACCGATCCTATCTTGCCCTGAATGGGTCCATTAATGCCATTGATGAGTCTGCCCATATTTTTAAGGTTTTTTTCCTGGTTTTAAGTTAGGTAAAATATAGGAAACACTAAAGATAAATAGATAAAAAATAGGTACAATTCCTTTTTTATCTATGTTTAATCTGTGTTTTATCCGTCTTTTATCCCTGTTTAATAAGAAAAAAACCTTCTCAGATTCACCTGGAATCCTTACCTCGAAGTTGAAACCGGGGACGATCGCGTAGTTTCAAACAAAGACCCCTGCTATATCAAACTCAAACTTTCCCCATCTAGCCATCAATTTATATTGTTTTCGATGAGCTATATCGTCTTCCCATGTCAAGCGCATAGGCCAATCAGAGGCGTGGTGGTCAGCAGCCGGCGGTTTTCAGGACTCAAGGGGCGTCGATGGCATGATTTTTCAACAGATATATTGGTATAAGACTCAATCTATCTTGAAAATCACTTAATTAATTCGTGTATTATGAAAAAGATTATTATCGCCACACTCTGTATCGTTTTCATGGCTGCCTGCGCACCCGGTATGCATGGACAGCCACCACCACCTCCTCCGGGCGCTCCAGCACCTCCGCCTCCTCCGCCGCATCCCTGACGGTTGGCGGTTGGCGGTTGACTGAAATAAGCCGAAATAGATTTAATTGATTTAAAGCTTGCAGTTTAGGTGTTAAGTTTCATATCAATTAAACACAAAACCCTGGAATTCAAAGGAGTTCCAGGGTTTATTTATATTAAAACAGGAAGGTATTCTAGTTTGGATTTTTTACTTTTTCTTTTTCCTGCATCCAAATTTTTCTGCCATATCCTTTAAAAACGTGTTTTTCACTGTGGTAGGAAGACCGAACAAGAGGACCGCTTTCCACATAATCCAGCCCCAGTTCATACCCAATTTCCCGGTATTCCGCAAATTCATCGGGATGTACAAACCGCACTACAGGCAGGTGTCTTTTGGTTGGCTGCAGGTACTGACCGATCGTAACCACATCCACGCCACTATTGGCAAGTTCCTTCATAGTTTGCACCACTTCCTCTTTTTGTTCACCGAGGCCGAGCATAATGCCACTCTTCGTACGCATACCGCCTTTTTTCAGGATTTGCAGGGTTTGCATACTTCTCCAGTATCTGGCCTGGATGCGCACCTGGCGCGTAAGCCTTTCCACCGTTTCTATATTGTGGGATACGACTTCGGGAGCAACTTCAATGATCCGTTGAATATTTTCTGCTTCACCTTTAAAATCAGGTATCAGGGTTTCCAGGGTGGTATCCGGATTTAATGTTTTTACAGCGCGGATCGTATTCTGCCAGACGATACTACCCCCGTCTTTGATTTCATCCCGGTCGACCGAAGTAATGACAGCATGTTTGACCTTCATCAGAAAAATGGCTTCAGCAACTCGCTGCGGTTCATCCCAATCGACAGGAAGTGGTTTGCCGGTAGCTACAGCGCAGAATCCGCAGCTCCGGGTACAAATATTACCCAGGATCATAAAAGTAGCTGTACCGGCTCCCCAGCACTCTCCCATGTTCGGGCAGTTACCACTTTCGCAGATCGTATGAAGTTTGTGTTGGTCAACCAGGTTCCTGACCTGTTTGAAATTTTCTCCGATGGGGAGTTTGACGCGAAGCCAATCCGGTTTTTTTATTCTGTTTGCTGTGATATCCGTGGAAGAAACCAAAGGGAGTTCCTGAATCATTATGCAAAAATAATCACTTTCGCTTGCCAAACATAATTGCTATATAAGCATTGAAGAACAGGTGTTTTGGCGGCACGTAGGCCATTAAGGCCATTTGGCTGAAATAATATTCGGCAGTTACCCCGGTTTCAAAAGCAGTAATATTTTGATTAAAACGTCCGTAGTCGAAGCGCATGGCCAGCTTCAAATTCAAACCAGGTGAAAACTGGAGATGGTTCCATCCGCCGCCCAGACCGAGGGAGTTATCCACGTAGTAAGCACTGTCGAAAATGGTAGGATAGGTACTTTTGAATTCAAACTGGTTCCCGTTAATCGGATCGCGGGATACATTCATCACATATTGTTTCAGCATGCCCACAGAAATGCCACCACTATACAGGTAAGTTACAGCCACCCCGTTTTTATTTCCCTTGCCTCCAAGCAGGAATTGTTGTCCATAGGCGGCCTTGAATTCGTAGAAATTATTCATACGGCCGATAGCCACATAGTTATAGGAATACCCATCGTAAGAAGGGGAAACGGCTACTTTATGGTCTTTAGGATCCTTAATTTCATTGAATTCAAATGACAGGGTCCTGCTTTTCTGGTTGGTAATGAATTTTCCATGCTCATAAAAAAAGCCATACCCATTAGTTGACAGTTTAATACCGAACAAACCGTAATGATTGAAGATGAGATCGCCCTCTTCTTCCATTTTCATCATCTGGTTAATCCTTTGTTTTTTAGCTTCATTTTTATCGGTACTGTAAGTTTGTTGTGCAAGAATGGGAAGACTGAACAGGAAGAGGCAGAAAAGAAACAAAATGTTTTTTAACGGCATGATTGGTATTACTGCTGTAAATTTATGAAAAAAAGAATGACCTCCACTGTTATTTACGAGGGAGAACTCCGTACGGTTGCTCTGCACAATGCCTCAGGAACCCGGATTGAAACGGATCCTCCCGTTGACAATCATGGAAAAGGGGAACGATTTTCTCCATCCGACCTGGTGGCGACTGCTCTGGGTTCCTGTATGCTGACCATTATGGGAATGAAAGCAAAAGATCTGAATGTAGACCTCCGGGGCACCCGGATTGAAATTCAGAAAACCATGAAACCGGATCCCCGACGTATTTCGGGTATTTCTTTAACATTTCATTTACCACCAGGCCTTCATCTGACTGAAAAAAATAAAGCCATTTTGCAAAGAGCAGCAGATACCTGCCCGGTTTTTTATAGCATTCATCCCGATATCGACGTTCAGGTGAATTACAACTGGCAGACAGCTTTGGTGCCTTCACTTTAATGGTTGCCCGGGATCAAACGGGGTTGTAAGAGTTCCCGACCAATATCGCATTCCAGACATTTCCGCTGGTCACAAAATTGTTTTTTCAGTTCGATCAGGGCTTGTGAACCACCGGCTTTTTTTACGGTTATGCCCATCCGCTTCCATCCGTCCAAACAATGATTATGTTCGGCTGGTAACTGTTCAAGCCAGTGGATTGATTTTTTCAATGAAACGGGATCGGGAATTACTTTACCATAAGTGTATAAGATGGGTATTATACTGTTGATGATAATATTATTGCACATATCAGTTCCCAGCATTTTTTCCCGAAAGGCTGATTTTTTTTCAAAAACATAGTGTTGATGCCAGTAATCATTGGCAGTGACCATTAATTTTTTCCTTAGTTCCGGAAGTGACGAACATCCTAGTACCCAGGCAAACACGGTGGTGCCGGAAGAAATTAAGGAAGCGAGTTGTGATAAACGGATACCCGGAAAATTTTCGGGTCTCATCCTGAGGAAATGCACCGGCTCAAATATTTTTTTTAATCCATATTTCTTCCTGAGAAAAATATATTCTTTTTTGAGCATCACCGGATAAGGATCGATGAATTCTTTCTCCAGCAGATTGGCCTGACCCATGAGCAGGGCTTCCAGCTGCACAAATTGCTGGCGGTGTTTGGCCACCAATGAAAAGGGTATCGATCTGGCAACGGCTTCAAAGGCAGCTGTGTTTACCGGATTGCCAAAATTTGCCGCAATCATCCACCACAGCTGCTCTTCCCAGTGGTATTGGTTTTGAGTGAGTGATTCGATGATCCCGTACATTTTCCGGTTTAAACGCATGACCAACAATCGTGCAGCCCAACTTTCCCATTGAATGCAATTCATTCTAATTGCAGATCGTTCACAGGGTATGAATACGGGGTTCTGCATCCAGCCCGCATAAGTCTCCAGCATCAGCCGTGATATCCGGTTGCACAGTTCCAACTGCGGAATATTTCTCGATATATATGAGCGGTCCTTCTTCCATATCACATGAAGAATGACATTACGATAATTTTCATCTTCAGCATGGCTATGTTTTTCCCATCCGGAAGAATACAGATGTAATTCCACGCTTCCGATCCAGCAATTTCCGTTAACCCGGATGCGGGCATTAATAAAATCAGGTCCCTGACACGCGTTTTCTTCGCCGGGATAGTCGATCGTCAATGGTTCACCTGTTATCAATGCGAGGCTATGCTGATTGAAATAGCGGTGTTTCCAAATGAATTGTAATAACTTCTCTGTCATAGTCACGCGAGATCAAAAATATACATCGCGCAGAACTGGAAAAGAGTGAATCACTTAGTTCAGAGAAGAATAAAACGTTTAAAGCGAGAAGCATGAGGCTTGAAGCATGAGGCTTAACGCCAATGGCCAAATTATTAAAGAAACTGCGCCTTAATCTTCGCGCTTCACGCTTCAAGCCTCAAGCTTCATGCATAAAAAAATGAAGCTCTTTTAAAACACGACTAACCGGAAGTCCCATCACATTATAAAAATCGCCGTCGATAGAGTGAATTCCGGTTACCCCGATCCATTCCTGGATGGCATAAGCGCCAGCTTTATCATAGGGATGATAGTGATCTACATAATGTGCTATTTCAGTTTGGGTAAGCGGGTGAAAACGGACGGCCGTGGTTTCGGAAAACAAGGTTTCCCTGGTTCCGAGCATAATGGAAACACCCGTAATAACCTGATGTACCTTTCCTGATAAAAGTGTAAGCATATGGAAGGCATCTGCACGGTCGACCGGTTTGCCCAGTATCCGGTTATCGAGCACGACAATGGTATCTGCCGCCAAAATGATTTTTGTATCGCCTACTTTTTCTTTTACACGAACAGCTTTCTCGCTGGCCAGGAATACCGGGACCTCTGTCACAGGCATTCCTTCCGGAATCAATTCTTCGGAATCACTGGGAAAAACATCGAAGGGTATTTCCGCCCATTCCAGCAATTGCTTTCTTCTTGGCGAAGCCGAACCCAGTATTATCCGATCCATGACGTATAATATTTTAATAAGATCATGGACAGAATTCCCATCATCATAACGGACTTGATCATCACACTCAGTTCATGAAACTGTGCTGGTTCTGTAGCCCTCGACATTTTTTTCAAAATGCGGAGTATGGGATAGATTACTGCGATGCAGGTAAAAACTATTGTAAGCCACCATCGGAATTGAAGGATGTAAAACTGGATAAAAATCAACGCGGCAACCAACAGCGTCAGCCAGCAAACACAAAAGAATTTCGAGGCATTGAGACCCCATACCACAGGCATAGTGCGGCAGCCATACATGGCGTCTCCCTCCATGTCTTCCATATCTTTCACCACTTCCCGTACCAGCGAAATGATGAAAGCAAATGCGCCATAGAGAACTGTAAATTTATAAATTCGTGAAAGTGTACTGTGATATGCTGGATCTACAAATCGGTGCAGCCTGAATTCTGCAAGATAAAGTACGCCAATGACCCAGGCTGTCAGAAAAGAAATTAACAAATTGCCGATCAATAATTTTTTTTTGAATGTGGTGCTGTAGAACCAGAGCAGCAGTACACAAAGTAAATTGGTAGGACCAAGAAAAATATTCCTGATTTTCCAGGAAAGGTAAAATCCGATCAGTATACCCGTTCCCGACAATACCCAGTGCCAGATTATGGCCCATCTTCTTTTAATTATTTTTTCCACTACAATTTTGTCCGGTTTATTTACGCGGTCAATATTCAGGTCAAAATAATCGTTGATAATATATCCTGCGGCAGCGATCAGTACTGAAGAAAGGCTAAGCAGAAAAAAATCCTGTTGTTGCAGAATATTGAGCCGGACCGGATCTCCATTATTAAAACTTGGCAGGATAATGCAAAAATAAAACAGTGACTGGGTCAGTGTAATAAACAGCAGGTTGGGCCAGCGGACCAATCTGAAAAAAGCAGTTACT
>JBGPBW010000095.1:0-16800 GCA_041481385.1 Puia sp. | reverse complement strand
TTCAGATCCGTTTGATTCACGGTAGAGCCTGATGAATAGTCCTGATTTGAATTCATATCGAAACTGATATCAACACCGGTGATCAGCGAGCCTGCAAGCTGGTTGAGCTGGTCACTCAGGATCTTGCTCGCACTTTGCTTAGCAATCGTGCTTGCATCTGTACTGGCCACAGCAGACTGAAAAGGATTTTGCTGAATAAAGCGGCCAAGTAGCAATAAGGCAAATACCTGTTTATTGATTTCTGCTTCGTCCGTTCGCATCTGTGCAAGACGGGTATCCACCTCCGGCCATAATGCCAATAAATTATCCGGCAGCGCGATATCAAATTTTATTATGGGCTTTAGCAGTTCTCCCGTCATGATCAATTTTACCTGGAAAGGCAGATTCTGTTTATAACGGCTTACTTCACTCGAATTCTGATCGCTGATCTGTTGTTGAACCAGGTCGATCGGAGGCGTATTCACGGTATACAAAGCGGTGATATTGATATTCGCTTTTCTTGGATCACCTGTCCAGGTGATCATACTGCCGCGCTGGATTTCAAATTTCCGGTGAAGTACACTCAGGGTAATATTATAGGAACCGTTAACCAATTCATAGTTTCCGGTAAGGCTGGTTTTCCCGCTTTTATCCACGCCTCCGGTAAGTTCAGCCCTGCCACGGAATGTAAGGGCATCACCGTTTCTTTCATCAATGATCAAGGTAAACTGGGCACTGCTGTCTGTTTCAATGGTGGCAGATACATCCATGCCTTTCAAACGGGCTGTTGTAGCCAGTGAATCCAGAAAATTTTTAAACTGGGTGGAATCCACTTTTTTCTCCTTGTTCACGAAAACCACTACCCCGTTCCGGTCAACCACTTCCGGATCGTCGCTGGGAAGCGTAAGAAAAAAATTTGTATTCTTGTTTACCCGGAGAAATGCAGTCACCCTGGGTAATTCAAGATCACCTGTTACATCTATATCCGCATTCAGGTTGAGTTTACCATAGAAAAGCCTGTTCGGCTCCTTGGGAGCATTCACTACCCTGAAATTTTGTGCACTGAGCGACATGTCAAAATGGTAGTTCCTGAAATCTTTTGTAAATACATTACCATCCAATACGGCCTTGTTTCCGGCAGAATCCAGCAGTACGAAATTGTCGAAATTGAATCCGTCATCATCAAAGCTTACTGAGTCGTTGGATATTTTCAGGGGTTCACCCGTGAGTACAGGAACCAGAACGGCATTTTCAAAATGTAGTTCTCCCCTCAATAATGGCTGATCAATATTTCCGGTGGCTCGTAAATTTCCTTTCAGGTATCCTTTCATATTCCTGACCTGTGAAGAAACGATGCTTTTGAATGAAGCCAGGTTCAGCTGGTTCAGTTTGACGTTCATATCCATTTTGCTTTCACCGGAAAAATATTTTCCGTTTATTTCCACATCGTTATCCTGACCTTTCAATACGATATGTGCGATATAGGCATTCAGTTCCTCATTGTTCACCTGGATCACCAGGTTGCCCAGCGTATCCTTTTCGTAGGCCAGTGTATCAATTTTTAAATCCGACGTAAAAAGAGGTTTGGTTGTCAGATTTTTAATCTGAGCCGTTCCGTTGATGGTACCGTCCAGTAACAAGGAATCCTGTTCCGCGAACTGGGTAATGGTCTTGATTTTAAAATCGGTAAACCGGAGATCTACAGGAGAATTTGTTGTTTCTCCGGCACTGTTTACGGACAGCGACTGCGACCCGTTGCTGAATTTTATATTTCTTACCAGAAGACCGGTGGAATCGTAATGAATGAAGTTGTCCGTTGGCATGACCCAGCGTTGATAGTTCATTATAATACTATCAGGAATAAACACAAATCGGAATCCGGGGTTCTCTGCCGTCAGGCTTCCGGACAACAGGTAACGTTCTTTCTTTTTTTTGTCGTCCAGGCGAAGGGAAGTGAAAAGTTTATCATGTGCAAGGCTGCCATATAAAGAGGAATGGTATAATTGCATTCCCGGCTTACCTGCATCCGTAACCGAAACCGAATAGTCCAGCTTGTCCCCTGTTGTCTCCAGGCCCACATTCAGCTGATGGATAACCTGTTGGTTGATCTGAATTTTATTTCCCTGCAGCTCCAGATTTAATTTTCTATGCGCGCTATTGAAAACAATGTGCCCGGTTAAACTGTCTGATCCCTTCAGTGAAGGCGAAAGCGTAAGAACCAGTGGCGATGGCCTGAATCGCAAATCCATCTGCCACAATTCAGCATCCGTACTGTCGGTTTTTGAAACCGGAATTTTATAGTAATGATTGATGAATTGCCGGAAAGATTCAGGTACCTGAGTTAGTTTATACTTACCTGTCCAGTCAATATCTGCCGCTTCAGAACGGAACTTTATGGTCTGACCGGTATCCGAATGAAGCGCAAAAAGGGAAAGGCTGTCGGTATGAATAATTTGGGTTCCCAGGGTAAGGCCCAAATCAGACATGGTCAGCTTACCCTGCAATGCATCCGGGTTAGAAGAAGCGAAATCCGCATCAAGAATAAAATGCGTTTGCAAGCTGTCATTGGTCAGATGGAGGGCCAGTGCATTCAATGTATCTAACTGCAGTTTCAATTTTATAGACGGATATTTTTCCAGAAAAACGGATTCGGCATTCAACTGATACGTGAGATTTGGATCATGCAGGGAAGAACTGAAAGTTCCGTTTCCGTTTTTCAGCGTGGCGTCCAGAATTAATCCTTTATAGTCATATGTTTTTAATACAGCGTCTCTCAAACGAATATGAAAAACGGTGTTCATTTTTTTGGGATCAAAGCCCGAACCTTTAGCCGTAGCATCCATTGAGATTTTACCGATCAGGCTGTCCTGTTTCAGGATATAACCCAGATCTGCCTCATTAGTACCTAAAGTAAGATCATAGATTTTATGGTTTATATCCAGTGTACCGTTCAGGTCAGCATTTCCTTTATCCGTTGCCAAATGCATCCGGGTAATAAAGCGGTTAACCGTACCCGTGAATTTTCCGTTTGCAGATATGTTTTCAGGTAACCGGAGATTTTCCGGAAAAGTTTTTTCCGGGATGAACCGGAAGAGATCCGTACGGGTCGTCTTCAGTTTTGTCAGGGTAACATTATAATAAGCTTTTTTTGCGTCAGGCAACCCTTTGATCTGTCCTGACGCTGACAGGCTGGTTTTGCCCACGCCTCCAATTTCCAGATAGGGAATCCGCAGGTCTTTTAATAAACCAGATAATTTTCCATTTAGCCTGAGGGTTGCCTGCTTGTTGCCCTTAAGGGGGCCCTCCAGGGAAGGCACAAAGACCAGAATATCACGTACGGCGATGAGCGACTTATCGAATTCCAGGTTTGTCACCATATCGCCTGGATGTTTTTTTAAAACTTCGGGAGAAAGGTATTGAAGGGAAGTCTGGTTTTTGATTTCGGAGTATGGTGTTCGGATTACCAGATTTTTCAAACTGATTCCCTTTTCACCATAGGCAAGTCGGGCATTAAAATCCTTTAGTACAAAGCCGCTTTTTTCATCCAGCGAGAACCCCTTGATCAAAGCCCTGTAGTTGTATGGATCTGCATGAATGCCGGATGTATGTAAATGAAGATGACCGATCCGTAAATGGTTAAAGTCCATCCCGCTTCTGACAGTACGTTTGTTATCATCATTATATTGTAATCCGGTACTATCGATGGTAAAACGCGTAATATCCACACTCCAGATTCCGGTATGAGCAACTGTGTCCCGCACGACAGGCTGTTTTATCTTCTGCTCCGCTGGTCGTTTTCCCAGGAAAACCTTCGCTTGCGTATTGTTTAGTGCAATCTCTTTTATATAGAAATGTAACCTGGCCAGGTCCAGTGAATCAGCCTGCACATGGAAATGACCAAGACGGATGCCGGCATCTGTATTTTGTGCATCATTGCGGTAGTCCAGGTGAATACTTAAAAAATCGATAGCTCCCAGTTCCAGTTTAACCGGTTCACCTATTTGATTGTGCGCACTGATGGTATCAACTGCCTGTCTCAAAAGAAGTATGGGTTTATACTGTCTGATTTTACCGGATACATCTGTGAGGCGGATATCCGGAATGGCATAGTGCTGGTGCGCGGGATCGAAGGTTTTAACTGTCGTTTGAAAATCACCCAGAGTAAACCGAAAATCATTTCCGCTTGCGTCATCTGCATAATCAGCATGGATGTTGCGCAGATGAACTCCGTTGATGATGAATGTAAATCCGCCGGTTGTATCTTTTTTTACAGGCGTCTTTTCGGACCCCGAAGAAAATGCATCTGCGATAAACTGGTAATTAAAAACAGAATCCGGCATTTGCCGTTTTACCTTGAGCGTAATATTATCCAGTTCCAGATTATTCACACGAACTTCTTTACTGAATAACCTGAACATGCTGATGTCCACTTCGATGGTTCCACCGGAAATCAGGGTGTCCTTTTTCCGGTCTTCCAGGTAAATATTTTTTAAAATAATACGGGAGGGAAATCCTATATATAAATTTCCAATGCGGACGCGGGTTTGAAGTTTATTTTCTAGATAGGCTTCGATTTTTCCACGGCCATAATTCTGAACCGGACCGGTTTGAATCAGCACCAGGATCAGCAGGATGATACCCAGCATAACCAATATGGTTGTGAGGGTTATACGATAAATCTTCCTGATGACCTTCTTCACAGATTCGCTGATCGTCATAATCTAAGGCTGGGTTTCCTGTTTAAAGCAAAGAACAGGCCCCTTTCATGTTTTCCGATATATGAAGGCTTGCCCATGACGCGTAGAAAATATTCTACAAATAAAACATTTTTCCGGCCTTTCTAGGCTTTTTCTTCACCGATGAGGATCGCCCAGGGTTTCATCCCCGGTACCTCTTCACTGATCAGACGGATCATGGCGGTAAGTGGAATAAAAAGGAACATACCCGGAATGCCCCAGATCAGATGGCCAATCAATACCACCAGGATGGTGATAAACGGGTTCATTTTCATTTTCCCGCCAACAACATGAGGCAGGATTACGTTTGCATCGAGAAAATGAGTTACTATAAACACAATCCCGACAGCCACAACATGCCCCGTCGAATTGGTTGCGGCTGTGATAATCATGGCAAGTGCCATACAAAAGTAAATACCCAGATAAGGAATGATATTTAAAACGGCAGCCATTATACTGATCAATAATGCATATTTCACTCCGAGGATCATCATACTCGTGAAAATCAGGATGGCGACCACGCTCATCTCAATCAGCAGGCCCAGTACATAACTATTGATCAGTGACCGGATCCTGCTGATCACTGCCTGAACTTTCTCATTGTGATTCCGGTCAAAAAGTTCAACAACAAAACGCATCAGCAGCCGTCGGTATTGAAGTATAAAAAAAGTAAATATGAAAAAGAAAATGGTCAGCACAACGGTTTCGGCGATGCCGACAAATGTGGTGGCTACAGAATTCATGGCGGTATTCAGGATACCATTAGCAGATTTGTTGACGTAATCTTTCTGTTGGATATTGGACACATGATATTTGTCGCTGATCCAGCCCTGTATATCATTCCATTTGGCGACCACCTTTGCCTGCAGTGAGGGAAGATCCCGGGTTAACCGGACTACCTGGTGACTAAAAAAATAGAACAGCCCACCAAGCAGAATCATAAAAGTGAGTAAAGTGAGTATTGCGGCCAATGAACGCCGAAAACCTTTACGCTCTAAATAACGAACGACCGGATGAAGCAGGATGGCAACGAGGAAGGCCAGGAACAAAGGAACCAATACACTCCTCCCCAGGTACATAAATGCGATGATCAGCGCGATGGCGAAAAGTGTAAAAGCCAGTCGGGCATAGAATGGGAATTTCATCATAAGGAATACCCCGGTTTATAAATATTCCGCTAATGTTACGATATTTTCAACCGTAATTCCAAATTCTTTAAACAGTTCATCAGCGGGCGCCGATTCGCCGAAATGATCAAGTCCCAGACTCTTACCATCTTCAGTGGTATATTTTATCCAGCCCTGTGTGGATCCTGCTTCCACAGATAATCGTCTGCGTATTTTTTTTGGAAAAACCATTTCTTTATACTGATCATCCTGTTTTTCAAATAATTCCCAGCAGGGCATGCTGACCACGCGTGCATGAATGGATTTCTCTTTTAATTTTTTCTGGGCACTTAACAGCAGGTTTACTTCTGATCCGCTGCCAATCAGGATCAATTCTGCATCTCCGTCTGCTTCGGAAAGAATGTACGCTCCTTTTTCAAGCCCTTCGGCTTTCGCGTATTTTGTCTGATCGATAATCGGAATACCCTGGCGGGTAAGTACGATCGTTACCGGCCCCCCGTCATATTCCAAAGCGACCCGCCACGCCTGAGCTGTTTCATTGGCATCGGCCGGTCGGATCACCAGCAGATTGGGTACCGCACGAAGGCCGGCCAGCTGTTCCACCGGCTGGTGTGTGGTTCCGTCTTCCCCCAGTCCGATACTATCGTGTGTAAACACATATATCGGTTTTATCTTACTGATGGCTGCCAACCGCATGGGTGGCCTCATATAATCAGAAAAAATCAGGAAGCTGGCGCCATAAGGTATGATACCTTTTGTGAGCGCCATACCATTGAGTATCGCGCCCATACTGTGTTCACGGATTCCGAAATGAAAATTCCTGCCATCCCTGCTTTTTGAAGAGAAAGATTCATATCCGTCTATAATCGTATCCGTTGACGGTGAAAGATCTGCTGAGCCGCCCATCAGGTAGGGGATCAGGGATCCTATCGCGTTCAGCACTTTTCCGGACGCTTTACGCGTAGCCATTTTTTCATCACCGCTGAATACCGGTAATTTCTCTTTCCACCCGGAAGGAATCTTTCCATTTGCTGCGGAAACATATTCGTTTGCTTCTACCGGATATTGCTCCCGGTATTGGTTAAAGAGGTTATTCCATTGCTTTTCTTTATCAATACCTATTTTCCCGGCCTCGCGATAATAAGAAAGTACATGGTCGGGGATAACAAAATATTCGTCAGGATCAAAGTCAAAAAACTTTTTAACGAGTTTCACTTCATCTTCACCCAGTGGTGATCCGTGTGCTGCCGCGGTATCCACTTTATGCGGACTGCCAAAACCAATATGGGTTCTCAATTTGATCAGTGAGGGTTTGGTTGTCTCTTCCTTTGCTTTTTGCAATGCGTCCTCAATACTGCTAAGGTCATTTCCGTCTGGCAATACCTGTACATGCCATCCGTATGCAACGAAACGGGCTGCAACATCTTCGGTAAAAGTAATTTCGGTGTTGCCTTCAATGGTGATGTGGTTGTCATCATAGATATAAATCAGGCTGCCCAAATGCAGGTTACCGGCAATGGATGCAGCTTCTGAAGTAATTCCCTCCATCATATCTCCATCACTGCAAATCACATAGATGTTGTAATCAAATAGTTTGAATCCGGGTTTACCATATCGGTCTGCCAGCCATTGCTGTGCGATGCCCATACCCACACCGTTTGCAAATCCCTGACCGAGCGGTCCTGTAGTCGCTTCGATACCCGGTGTTAATCCATATTCCGGATGACCGGGCGTTTTACTATGCAATTGCCTGAATTTTTTAATGTCATTGAGCGAGAGGTCGTATCCTGTCAGGTATAGAAAACTATATTGCAGCATACAGGCATGTCCCGCAGAAAGAATAAACCGGTCCCGGCCAGGCCACTGCGGATTCTGCGGATTGAAATCCATAATTTTTGACCAAAGCAGATGACCGAGCGGAGCCAGGGCCATCGGCGTGCCCGGATGCCCTGAATTGGCTTTCTGTACAGCGTCTGCTGACAAAACCCGAACTGTATTGATACAAACCGATTCCAGTGTAGTCGCTGTTTTTTCTGCTGTTTCCATGTCTTTAACTTTTAATTCAGTGATGATTTCTGTTTTGTCCGCATCAAAATGATTTCAGTGGGTACGGAAGTCCGGCCGGTATTTTAAAGGACTGCTAATTTACGGGATGGCATAATATTTCATCAAAATACGGGCCGCAACGCTTAACGCCTAACGCCTAACGCTTAACGCCTAACGCTTAAAGCTTAACGCCGACCGCTTGTATGTCGAACGGATTTGATTAAATTAATAATCATCGCCTTGATTGCATTTACTTTTTCATTCAGGACCTGATATTGTTCCTCAGTGATGATGTTCAAATCTTTAGTCAAAAGAATACAATATTCAAGTTCTTGGGCTGAGCCAAGAGAAATATCCAGAAAGTGTGCAAATTCCTTCTCTGAATTTCTACTACGCCCTTCTACAATATTGAATGGAATTGAATGTCCCGCTCTTCTCAACTGGCTGGCTAATCCATATTTTTCTGAGTCAGGAAAAACTGGAACAATCTGTTTGTAAAGCAGGATGACCAATTCATGAGATCTTAGCCAGACAACATACTTTTTGTAATTCCTCATAGTAATTCGATAAATAAAAAAAGACCAAATAATTCAAACTGTCAAGGGAGTTTAACCCCTTGCTTAAGTGAAAAACATCTTTTTTGGTTTCCGTGCATTCCGCATGAAAAAGCATTAAGCGTTAGGCGTTAAGCTTTAAGCGTAAAATCATCGATACTGAATCAGCGTGGGCTGCGTTAAGGCGAAAATGGGGAAATTGAACGCAGCTACAGAAGTTATAGATACATAGAGGCTGCTGGGGCCATTGTTGGTAGCCACTATCGGTTGATAACTGGCAGAAATCTGCAGGGTATTAAAGGAGAGATTTTCATTCCTGATCTGGCAACCAATGGTAAACCCGGAATAAAAGGGACTTGTAAATACTGACTTCTTTGAATCCGTCAGCAATGACGCCTGTAAAAGAAGATAAAAATTAAACTTAAAACCATAAATACTGATCGGGCTATAGTAGTTGGTCTGCGCACTTAGGTTCAGGCGCTGAAAGCCATTGAAGTAAGTATTCCGATAACCGTAGATGCCGTTTTCCCTGTTGATATTAACCGGCTGATACAATTTGATGTTGAAACCATTGATATAGTCAAAAGTTAGAAATTCCCGGAGTTTCTGTCCCTTAAAATGGAAAAGATTACTGTAATAGTTTGTCTGGAAATGTATTACCGCGTCCTGGAATTGCAGACTATCCCAGAACCCGCCAAAAGAAAGCGTCGTGCTGATCAGGTTTTTTCCGGGAAGCCAGTATTTCTGGGCCTGGACGGCAGTATAGGTCCTTTTGAGATTCATCCAGCTTTCAAATCCCAGACTTGTAGAGTAGGTATACCCCATCGGAATATCTTCCGTTCGGCCAAATCCGAAAAAATAATTGGTTTTAAAGAAGTCCTGATGGTAAAAGACCAACTGCCCGAGAATAAAATTTCTGGAATTATAATTGGGGATTGAATCCAGTTTGGGTTGAAGGGGCCGTTCGGTAAAATTCATGTTGAAGGACCTGAGCTCGATACCAATATTCGGTTTTGAACTATTGTATCCTGTTTTCTTGTACTGGTTGGTAAAATTATAACCTGCCCACACATCAATCAGATTATAAGAATAATTCCTGAACTCGATGGGTGGAAGGCTGTTAATATTAACCGACTTGTTTGCAGACAGGGTGAGGCCGCCGGTAAAACTGGCCCAGGTGCTATACAGCGGCCGGTTAATAATCAGGTATACCGCATTTTCATATTGCCCGGTATCCGCATCAGGCTTATCGTTCAACATCGTGTAGCCAACAGAAACATCCGCAAATGATCCTCCGACATTATATTTCGTGTAACTGGCACCTGTTCGCCACTGCGGGTTGTACGCATTATCCCAACTGAATCCAAAAGCGACTTTCTGACCGGCGCCCAACAGGTTATTGTTGAATACCGTGGCAGAAGCCTGGGTATTGTTGAACTGCGAAATGCTGCTTCCATATTCGAATACGTCCTTCGTCAAAACGACGATGTCGATTGAATCATTGTCTTCATAACTGTTGATCACATAGATACGCGCATCCTGGATAAAGGGCAGCCGGCGCAGGTAACGTTCGTTATCCACCAGCTTGTAAGCATTTACCGTATCACCTTCCCGGAAGAAAAGGGATTGTTCTATCATCCAGATTCTGGTGTTATAATGCAACCGGTTAGCAAAGCGAACCAGTTTGTTTGGAACAACCGTCGTGTCTTCAATTGTAGTACCAAATACTTTGAGCTGATTGTAATAGATATACCTGATTTGTTTTCCTCCGTAAACATTAAATGTATTCTCCCTGGATTTCCAAACTGAACTGTCGGAAGGTGGCGCTGGCGAATTGGTTCGCGCCAACTTTAAAAACAGGGAATCCCTTTGTTGCTGATCAGTAATAATGTTGAAGTACCTGGTAATGTTACTCCGTTTTTTCGGAGGCTGATTTTGAGGAATGGTATCAGTGTGAGGAATAGTATCAGCACTTACTGGAATATCCACATAATTCCCGGCTTTTAGTGTTGAAAAAAAGCCCAGAAAACAGCATAGCAAGACAAGACGGGAAATAATATGCAAAAAAGTATTCAAATTTCTACGCGCTACTCAAAAGGATAGGGAATTCACCCGGTTTATTTATTTTCGACAGGAAGGTAGTTCAATGCACAAGGCTATTGAAATTCTGTCTAAATAAAACGAAATCCCCGGATTCTTAAAATATTTTAACATTACCATTACTCCTTTCGTCCCCAGAAGCATATGCAAGTAATAATCATGCCCTTACGGCGTTTAAATTCAGGAGGCCTTTTCTGCGATTTCCTCTATAATTTTATTGGTGCGTCCCCTTAACCCAGTTCCCATGTACCGAGTGCTAACTACCCTTTTTTTAGTGTTTGTTTTGATATCGGAATCCCATGGACAGCGGACTCAGTCCTATCTCCTCCTCAAAAACGGTCAGTTAAGCGAAGCAGCGAGTCTGATGCACCATAAAATTAACCACGCGGCCTGGCAGTCTTGCCGGTTTGGAGACAGGTATTTTTTTGTTTTACAGCTGAATCATATTGCGGGAACTGATCAGAAAACAGCATTAGCCCGCCGGGGCATCAGACTGGAACATTGGCTATCAGGAAATAACTATCTGGCCACCTGCCGGACAGGGTCAGACCTGGGTCTCCCCGAAAATGCAGGTATTGAAAACATATTTGCCATCCCACCCGGCCTGAAACTCGATGCACGGCTGTGTGACACGAAGGATATTCCAAATGGGCCAGGGGATTTTATTGTGGTTTCCTGCTTTCCGGGCGACGAAAAGCAAATGATCCGGGCTTTACAGACAGCAGGTGCTGAAATCGTAGAAACAAAAATTAAACTGGCTAACAGTTGGTTTGTGCGGGCTCCGCAACCCACTATAAAAAAAATAGCCTCGCTGGCATTCGTCCATTCCTTAAGTCCCATTCACCTGCAGGATGTGCCGCTGAATTATAACAATCATGGCCTGCTTTCCGTGCAGTCCCTAAATTCTCCAGTCGGCAGGAATCTGACTGGCAAAAATCTCATCGTAGGATTAGGGGACAATGCCGATCCATCCACCCATATTGACCTTAGTGGCAAACTGATCATGAGAACGGATGAACCCATTACAGCCCATGGTACCCATACCAGTGGTACACTGGCTGGCGGCGGTATTCTAAACCCCCTCTATACCGGTATGGCACCCCGTGCACATCTTGTCATTAACGATTTCAGCAATATCATAGTCAACACCCCGGTATATGTTGCTGATTATAATATGCCTTTAACAAGTAACTCATATTTTAATGGAGCATTGAACTGCCCGGGTGACGGAGAATATAATATACTAAGCAGTTATGTTGACTCCCAATTGCTGGGTTATACGAAACTATTACATGTATTTGCCGCCGGAAATGACGGTGGCATGTCATGTGGCGCTTATCCCAATTCATATGCAACCATAAAATCCGGATTTCAAACAGCGAAAAATGTGCTGACTGTCGGTGCGATGTACTGGCTCACCAATAGTTTTTGGAACGGTACAAGCCGGGGACCTGTTGCAGACGGACGCCTGAAACCGGAAATCGTGGCCGGTGGAGCTTCTGTTACTTCCACTTTTACTTTTAATACTTATGGAATCCTGTCGGGTACCAGTATGGCCTGCCCAACGGCCGCGGGTATCCTGACGCTGATAACAGAGCGATATCGTCAGTTGAATGGCGGATCTTATCCGGATGGTGCGCTCCTTAAAACACTAATCGTGAACAGTGCGGATGACCTGGGTAATCCGGGACCGGATTTTACATTCGGATTTGGGAAGATCAACGGAAGGAAAACGGCAGAAGCCCTGGAACAAAATCATTATTTCAGTGGTTCGGTCGCAAATGGAACAAGTCAGACTTTCTCCATACCCTCCCTGCTTGCTGGAAATTTTCAACTTAAAATTTTATTATACTGGCCCGACCCGCCCGCCATTCCCTTGGCAGGTGCAACGCTGATCAATGATTTGGATTTAACAGTTACGGAACCCGGAGGTTTAATACACTTGCCCATGGTGCTGGATCCATCACCTGCGAACGTTAATAACAATGCAGTGGAAGGAACTGATCATCGGAATAATATTGAACAGGTGTTGGTGAATAATCCGCCATCAGGCGATTATACATTGTCGGTAACCGGTAATTCAGTTCCTGAAGGACCGCAGTCTTTTTATCTGGCTTATGAGATCATCCCAAATTCAGTAACCATCGAATATCCCTATGGCGGCGAAACCTGGGTACCCGGTCAAACGGAAACCATCAGGTGGAGCGCCTATGGAGGAGATCCCAATACATTTTCCATTGAATATTCTGCTGACGGTGGCAGTACCTGGATGACTATTAGCAACAGTGTTCCGCCTACGGTCAGGTCTTACGACTGGCTTGTTCCGGCTTCATTTACCACCAATGCCCTGATCAGGATAACCCGTAACAGTACGGTGTACGCGGATCAAAATCACAACCCGTTTATAATATTGAAACAACCCGTTCTAACGGTCACCAATACCTGCCCGGGTTATGCAAGGCTTGATTGGAATACGGTTCCAGGCGCTGACACTTATGATATCCTGAAATTGTCTGCGGATACCCTGCAGGTGATTGGGAATACGACGGATACCAGTTTCCTGGTTACGCCCCTCAATAAAGACAGTGTTTACTGGTTTTCTGTGCGTGCAGTTCGCGGCGTCATCACCGGCAGGCATTCAATCAGTCAAAAGTCGACGCCTAATACTGGCACTTGTACTGTTGGTCTCGACAACGATCTGTTTCCGGATGCCATTCTGTCGCCGGTCCCGGGCAGGCAATTTACCAGCAGCCAGACCGGACTGCAGCGTGTAAGCATCAGCGTTAGAAATCCGGGAAAACTGCCAACATCCGGACCGGTGAGTTATACCTTTCAGGTAAACGGGGGAACCCCCGTTACAGAAACAAATGCTTCCGTAATTCCGGCAGGATCAAACTCAGTGTTTACATTTTCTCCGGCCAATGCATATGATTTTACAGCCGCCGGACCCTATACGATTAAATGCTGGATACATTATGCAGCGGATACCATTCCGTCCAACGATACCGTTGTCAGTATCGTCAAGTCACTACGCAACGATCCCCTGGTATTGAATCCATCATTCACCGAAGGTTTTGAACAGGCAGGTGATCAGTCGCACACCCTGCCCGTCGTCGGGCTAGACAGCCTGGATCGTGCCGATTTTTCCAACTCAACAACCAACGGCAGGCTGAACAGTTTTTTCAACAGCGGATTTGCCAGAACCGGCAAACGGAGTATGTTGCTGGATGTAAACGAATCGGGAAGTTTTGCAGCCGATTCACTAACCAATACATTTAATCTCTCCAATTACACTTCTACCGACCAAATCTGGCTGGACCTGTATTTCAAAAAACAATCTGTTGTTCCTGGTCTACCGGGAAACCAGGTATGGATACGCGGAAACGACCAGTCTGTTTGGATTCCCGTAAAAAATCTAAGCGATCCGAAAGATCAGCCAGGTCAATATATTAAACTGAATGTTGACGTCACGGGCACTCTCACCGGAGCCATCCCTGCGCAAACCATCAGTAGTAGTTTCCAGGTTCGTTGCGGTTCAGAAGGCAAAACACCGGCAGCTTCTGCTGATCCAACAGCATTGCCCGGTGGCGGAATTAGTTTCGATGATTTTATGCTCACCCGTTCCCAGCACGATGTGGGTACGCGTGCGCTCATTCAACCCGATTTGAGACGGGTTTGTGCGTTGGGAAATGCAGAAAAAATAACCGTGCTGATCCGGAACTTTAGCACAGATACTTTACTGAATATACCGGTAACCTATGCCGTTAACCAGGATACCATTACCGAAATCATCAGCCGGCTGCTACCGGAAGACAGCCTGCAATATACCTTTACTCAAACCGCGGATATGTCTGTTTATCAGACCTATCACATAAAAACCTGGGTGAGCAGTCCAACCGATAACTATCGCAATAACGACAGTTCATCGGATTATTACATACAGACCACTCCCCTGATCACGTCGTATCCATACCTGGAAGGATTTGAAAATAATAATGGATACTGGTTTAGTGCGGGATTAAACAACAGCTGGCAATGGGGCAAACCCTCAAAAACAATAATTCACAAAGCCGCGAATGGGTCCAATGCATGGGTGACCAGTTTAACGGGTAATTATAACGACAATGAATATTCGTTTTTATATTCTCCATGTTTCGACCTCAGTTCGCTCACCAAACCGGTTCTTTCATTCAGCCATATATTTCAGACGGAAGACGATTGCAACTGCGATTTTCACTGGGTCGAGTACAGTCTCGATGATTCTGTATGGACGATATTGGGGAATACGACCACAGGTGTTAACTGGTATGACTATGCTGCAATGAAAGCCTGGCAGGCATCGGATCCGCGCTGGCATGTATCCAGCTACGATATTCCGGTGATCAGCAACAAGATCAGGTTTCGCATAGTTATGTATTCAGATCCCGGAACAAATTACGAGGGTATTGGAATAGATGACGTGCATATTTTTGACAAGGCCCCTGTATTTACCGATAGCCTGGTCACCAGCCTCACACAACCGGTCAGCGGTTCGGGCTGGATTGATTTTGATGAAAATGGTCAACGGATATTTTCCATTAATCCGAATGGACAAAACCTGGGTAACACCCGCCTTACGATGTTCCGGGACACCCTGGCGATCCGGGATACAGCTGGTCAATATTACGGTGTAAGAAACTGGGTCGTGCAGCCATCGACTGCGCCGGCTGCGGCTGTGGGTGTCCGTTATTATTTTACAGATTCAGAAGCAAACCAATTGATTCTTGCGAATGGTTGCGCTTCCTGTACGAATATGGAAGACGCTTATGTTTCGGGCATCACCCAGTACAGCAGTAAACTCAATATTTCGGAAGAAGACAGCACCCTTCGGAATAACCGTCGCGGAAATTATCTTTATCATAAACCCCAATCTGATGATCAGGTCATTCCCTTTGATAACGGGTACTATGCAGAAACGACAGTTCAGGGTTTTTCAGAATTCTGGATCAATGGTGGGGGTAAACAACAGGATCATCCCCTGGCTGCCTGGCTAAAGGACTTTACCGTGACCCCCGCAGGGTCGGCTGGTTTGCTGGACTGGATGAGCTGGCAGGAATCCGGATCAGTAAAATACATCATTGAGAGAAGTGCAGACAGCCTGCAGTTTTACGCCATCGGGGAAGTTCCTGCCATAAACCACCTGGATTCTATACAATCCTATCATTTTGCGGATCCGTTACTTGCAGAAGGTAATAATTACTACCGTCTGGTATTGATGAAATCAGATGGAGACAGCCTGATTTCGCCCATCCGGTCCCTGGTCTACGAAGAGAAGCCTTCTAGCGTGCAAGTATACCCGAATCCGACCTCGGGAGATATTACTGTGAAAACCCCCGCTACCTGCCGGGAAATACAGATATTTGATGTGTTAGGCAGAAAATTGCTGGATTTACCCGTCCAGGGCTATATACAACAGGTTAATCTGACCTCTTTTTCACCAGGGGTTTATTTTCTTAAGTTGTTCACAGACAGTGGAAATAAACTCATAAAACTGGAAAAAAGATAGGCAAAATCCGGGTGAAACACCATACCTTTGCCGACTATTTAAAAAAGTGCTCATGAACAGCCGCAGAGAATATGAACTTGCGTTTGTGGGACTAAAGCCCGGTATTCATCAGTACGATTATAAAATTACCGACAGGTTCTTTGAGGCATACCAGCAACAGGATTTCACGAACTGCGATGCAGAAGTGAAACTCTTTCTGGAGAAAAACCAGGGGTTTATGTTACTCCGGTTTGAAGTGACCGGGACCGTAAACGTGTTTTGCGATCGTTGCGGAAATCCCCTGCCCCTGGATCTCTGGGATGAATTCCAGGTGATCGTAAAGCTGGTGGAGGATCCGGAACCGATGAATCAGGAGGAAGAAGATCCGGATGTATATTATATATCCAGAACAGAAAGTCATCTTCACCTGGCAGATTGGATTTATGAATTCATCAACCTGAGTATACCGGTTCAGCGGATGTGCCGGGAAGATGAGATCGGAGGGCCCAATTGCAATCCGGAAGTACTGGCGATGTTGAAAAAGATGGATGCCAGTGCAGGAAATGCTGAGAACCCGTTATGGAAAGGACTGGAAAAATTCCGCAACCCGGAATAGTTTATAGATTTAAAAATTGATGAGTCATGCCAAATCCCAAAAGGAGACACTCGCAGCAACGGAGTGCAAAGAGAAGGACGCATTACAAGGCTTCTAAACTGACCCTGAGCAAGGATTC
>JBGPBW010000094.1:0-16975 GCA_041481385.1 Puia sp. | reverse complement strand
AGAATAATATAAATGACTCCCGTGATCAGTCCATATCGTATGCCCAGGTTATAATGCGAAACAGGGTTCATCATATCAAATTATGGATTATTCTGGAACACATTCGGCTCGCTCTTTTTGGTGAAAGCTGCTCCGAGTAATGCTGCGATCGTACCAAAAAAAAGGGTTCCCAGGAATCCAAATATCGCCAGGGGTATGGGCTGTATAAATTTCTTTGTCATGGCCATGCCTGCATCAATCTGATCCTCGGTGAGGCCGCCCTTGGCTTCCATATCTGCTCTGGCTTTTTCCAGTATCTGGTCCCTCATTTCCGGGAATATGACATAGCTGGAAAGTAACGAATACAGAAAAATGAAAATGGAAACAAAAAGAGCAATCTTGAACGCATATCCAAACACCTTTCCATAGGTCACTTCATTGTTTTGTTGTTTTCCATAGTTAATACAGAAAACAATTAATGCAGCGGCCAATACCAGCGTCGGTATCCATTTAAACCAGGTTTCAAATCGAAGATGGGCAAATCCTCCAATCAGATCCAAAACCACTAATACTAAAGCAAGCAGTATGGCTTTACTCATGACGTCCGATGATTTTTTTTTCATATTGGCTGTTTTATAAATGGTGATTAATTCAAATGTAAATTTCCTTTGGTAACAATTCCAACGGCTTTACCCGTAAATGATTTTCCATGAAACGCTGAATTTCTGGATTTGGAAACCGTTTTTGCCAGATCATAGACCCATGGGGTACCCGGATTGTATAACGTCAGACTATCCGAACTTCCCTTTTCAATCGTTGCAGGACTGAGCCTGAAGATCTTCCGGGCATTCCCGCCAAACAAAGCAAATATTTTTTCAGCAGATAAGTTTGGAAACAGGGTTTGTATTACGGCATAAGCTGTTTCCAATCCCATCATCCCGAATTTGGCGTGTTCAAATTCCAGGACCTTGCTGTCGTATTCGTGGGGAAGGTGGTGTGCTGCAATGCAATCTATCGTTCCGTCCTCGACAGCCTGCCTGAGTTGTTTAACAACTGATTCTGGTCGCAGGGGAGGATACACTTTGAGGTTGGTATCGTAATCAACCAGGGCTTCATCATTATAGAACAGGTGATAGGGAGTAACAGAACAAGTTATGTCCAGCCCGGAATCCTTACCCCTTCGTATATATTCCAGCGATTTGGGAGAAGTGACCCCGGTAAAATGTATCCGCGACTGTGTGTAACGGGCCAGCTTAATGTCACGGGCAATGATGAGTTCTTCCGACATAATGGGTTTGCCGGGCAGACCAAGCCTTGTCGAAATAATACCCTCATGAATCAGGCCATTTGGAGAAATGCTGGTATCGTCCGGTATTTGTATGATAACTCCCTGGAAAGCTTTTACGTATTGCAGTGCTTTTACCAGCACGCCGGACGATTGTACCGGGTGCAATCCATCCGAGAATGCAATTGCGCCGCTGTTTTTCATGTCATACATTTCAGCGAGTTGCCTGCCATCCAGGTTTTTGGTGATGGCGCCGATCGCATGAATTGTTACCGGTAAACCGCCATTGCGGTGCTGGATGAATTCAACCTGAGATTTATTATCGGTCACGGGTAGTGTGTCGGGAATGAGAAATACATCTGTGAAACCGCCGGCTGCTGCCGCAGCGGAACCTGTTTCCAGGGTCTCTTTATATTCATAACCCGGATCCCCAAAATTTGAAAATATATCCACCCATCCCGGGCTGATCCGAAGTCCTTTTTGTTCAATCACTTGGTCAGCCTTTTGCGTGATTGCCGGCGCGATGTCCTGGATGGTACCGTGATCAATTAAAATATCCTGAATGGTTCCGTTATGGGAAGAGAGCGGGTCAGTAATGCAAGCCTGTTTTATTAGCAGCTTCATCTATAAGGAATTATGCGAAGATAAGGTTTAGCAATGAATTCATTTTCGGCCAAGCATTTTTTATTGTAGATTTGCACCCCCGCCATAGCGGGGAATTCGGGACGTAGCGCAGCCCGGTAGCGCGTCCCGCCAAGGGCGGGAAGGCCGCTGGTTTGGATATGTATTATGTCTACGTTATTTTTAGTGAATCACTTCATAAGTATTATGTCGGAAGTACGAATGATGTGAAAAAAAGGGTGGATCAGCATAATGCTGGCAGGTCAAATTTTACTTCTATGGGCATTCCATGGATCCTTGTTATTTCCATAGATTGCAATTCCAGAATTGACGCTGTCAGGTTGGAAATGAAAATTAAGAAGAGAGGAATTAGTAGATATTTGCTCGATAACAATCTGCTTTAATCTCGGGACGTAGCGCAGCCCGGTAGCGCGTTTGCATGGGGTGCAAGAGGCCGCTGGTTCGAATCCAGTCGTCCCGACCAAAGAAAGGGAAACCCTTCACTATGTGAAGGGTTTTTGATTTCTGAGCGAACCGTTTCTAGCTTGCCCGAAAGTTCTTTCAACTACGATTTCTTATCATTTCAATTTTACCCGCATCACCAAAGAATCACAGGTCATATACAATGTGTTGTGGTGCTGATCCAGAAAACAGTTTGATGTCAGTTGTCCGGTATAAATTCTGGCAAGCAGTTTCCCGGCGGGGTTAAATACCCAAATGCCTCCGGGTCCCGTGGCATATATGTACCCCTTGTTGTCAGTCTTCATACCATCCGGACTGCCGGGTATTTTCCCTTCTTCCGCAGATACATGGTAAAAAATAGTGTCACTGGCGATCAGCCCATCCTTATTTAACTCATACCGCGTCCATTCCTTATTATTATTGTCTGAATTGGATATGTACAAATACCTGTTGTCCGGAGAAAGAGCGATACCATTGGGATAAGATACTTTATCCGTCACAAGCTGAGATTTCCCACCGGGTTTTACAAGGAACACACCCTGAAAGGGGAGTTCCTTCGTATTGTCTTTTAATCCCTTTTCCAGGCCATAAGGCGGATCGGTAAAATATAAATTGCCATTTTTAGCATATACGGCATCGTTAGGACTGTTATACTTTTTACCATTGTATGAAGAAGAAATTACTTCAAATTGCGGCTTGGGATCGCTTAAAGGCGTTTTCATCCTTCCGATCTGCCGGTTGCCCTGCTGGCAGAGTACAAGTCTTCCGTTTTTATCAATCACCAAACCATTGGAACCGGGTTCCTTTGTTTTTGGCACTGTACCCGTATATCCGGAAGGTTCCAGATAAACACTAGTGCCTTTGCCTTCTTTCCATTTATAAATCTTATTCGCGGGCACGTCTGAAAATAAAAGGTAATCACTGTCACCCACATAAACCGGGCCTTCGGACCATTTGAATCCCCTGGAAATAATTTCAATATCAGCTGTGGAGTCAATAAAACCCAACGCTTCTCCGTCCAGTATCCGGATATACCTTGTACTGTCTTTGAATGGCCCAACAGCAGTCGCCAGATCTTTTTTGCCGGTGTCCGTACTATTGCCACAGGCTGATATCGCGGCAGTGCAAAGAAGTAAAAAAAATAAATTTATATTTTTCATATAGCAGTTTTTAGAAATAATGTTTCGCAATCTTACAATGGCCTTTTATTAATAAAACATCATCCGGAATATAATATAATTTCCTGTTTTTATTCAACAGTTCCAAACCCAGTTCATATGCATCTCTTAAAGTTTCCCCGCAAACCAGATAAACCGGATAATCTGCTCCTGACAAATCCCTAAGTTCCATTCCGATCAGAAACCCGCTCAACCACTGATAATTGCTTACCGGGTTGGCATGCAGCAGCAATTGCCGGCTACGGATTTTAAAAACTTTATGCAAAAGATTCGCATTCCTACTTTCATAAAAACCTTCAGCAAATGATGTTTCGTCCTTACCGATGCTAAATGCAGTACGCAAAATACTCTTTTCAACCAACAGATTGAACAGTTCCCCGGTCATATAGGTTTTGAAATCAATGGCCGTTTTTTGTTTTACCAATACATGTTTGGAATGGGTACCGGGAAAAATGAAAACTTTCTCATTATCATCCATGAGGTCGAATCCGAGTAACATGGTTTCTTCTCCACGCATCACATCATCACCAGTACTGAAACCAGATACCAAATACAGCGGATGCCCAAATTTTTCCACACCCGTTATTTTCCGAATTAACATTTGTTTCAGATCCCAGTGAAATGGGAATTGCTGATATGGCAATTCAGCCAGACCAATGGATGAGGAAGCCATACCCGAAAGGATCAGTGGTATGTCGACATCGATCCGGGCAGGTAATTGACCGATAGCTTCACCCAATTTCTCTGTATAAAAATGTATTCTTTCCGATTCAGGTCTTGCAGTATTGCTCCACTGTTGCCAGGTTTGAGCTATACCCATATCGGATTTGGATTCACCACAAACTTCTCCTGTTTCGGTTTCTACCAACCGAAGCCTGAAACTTGAAGTACCCCAATCGCAGCTAAGGAATTTACTCATGGCCTGGAAACTTCGGAAACACGTTCTATTTTTCCCACTAAAAAAATATAACTCAGTGCCCCGGTCAGGGTCATAGCACTGATAAATATTAAAGCGGGAGAGAAGTCGCCTTCTTTTACCAGCCATCCGATTGTAATGGGAACAACAATTCCAGCCAGCCCGCCAATAAAGTTAAATACCCCGCCGGTTAGTCCAATCAGGTTTTTTGGCGCCAGCAACGAAACAAAAACCCAGGTAATTGAAGCCAGGCCATTCCCAAAAAAAGCGACAGACATAAAAAAGATAACCCAGGCCGGTTGGGTCACATAGTTAGCACCAATGATGGATATAGATAACAATAATCCGATCACAACCGGCAATTTTCTAGCCAGTCCGGCAGGCAGTTTTTTCCTTGCCAGAAAATCAGACAGGTATCCGGAGAATAAAACGCCGGCAAAAGCGAAGAGAAACGGGAGGGAAGACAAGAATCCTGATTTCAAAAAATCCATGTGTTTGTAATCCAACAGGTATTTGGGGAACCAGGTCAGAAAAAATATCAGCGTAGCTCCCAAACCAAACTGGCCCAGGTAGATGCCCCAAAGTTTTCTTTTGGATAAAACAAACCGGAGGTTTTCCCATTTTGATTTTCGGGATGAAGAAAATGTATCGTCTGCTGCATAGGTGATGAGACCTCCTCCTGATGTTATTAAATCCAATTCCGCTCCATTTACTTTTTGATGTTCCAGTGGATTGCGATAAATAAAATACCAGGATATACCCCATATCAATCCTGCAACGCCCGTAATTATAAATAAACCCCGCCAGCCCGTGTAATATTGTATTACAGACAGCAGCGGCGTCAGAAAAGCCAGGCCGATAAACTGTCCGGACGTGTAGGTAGCAATGGCTCCGGCTCTCTCATTTTCTGGAAACCAGGAGGTCACAATCCGGTTATTTATCGGATACGATGGAGCTTCAAAAGCACCAATCAGAACACGGAGCAGAATAATCAACGTGAACCCAATGGCAAATCCCATAGCAATCGTAGCCAAAGACCAAAGAATCAGCATCACGCTATACAGTACCCTTGCACCAAAACGGTCAGCCAGCAGGCCACCAGGAATCTGCAGTGTGGCATAGGTGAAGCTGAATGCAGAAAAAATGGTTCCTGTGTGAACGGAGTCCAGATGAAACTCTTTACCGATCAGTGAACCTGCAACTGAAATATTTGTCCTGTCCATGTAATTAATCACAACGGTAATAAATACCGCAGCTAACATGGAATACCTGACCCGGGTGGCTACCATTCCGCCACACTTCCATCGCCGTGCCTCCATATCGGGTTCTTCCAGTTATGACCTTCTTTCGCTTTTTCCCGGACGAATGCTTCATTGATGGTTATCCCAAGTCCGGGTGCAGAAGGGATTTGAACATACCCATCCTGATACGCGAATACCGACTTATCGGAAATATAATCCAGCAGGTCGTTGCCCTGGTTATAATGTATGCCCAAACTTTGTTCCTGTATAAATGCATTGTAACAGGTAGCATCAACCTGGAGGCAGGCAGCAAGAGCAATGGGTCCAAGGGGACAATGGGGCGCCGCAGCCACATCATAGGCTTCAGCCATGGAAAGGATTTTCTTGCATTCTGTAATGCCGCCAGCATGTGAAAGGTCGGGTTGAATAATATCTACATACCCGCTTTGTAAAATTTCTTTAAAATGCCAGCGGCTGAACATCCGTTCGCCGGTTGCTATGGGTATGGAACTCATATTCGCGATTTCTTTGAGCGCTTCATTGTGTTCCGGCAATACAGGTTCTTCTATAAACATGGGATGGAATTGTTCAAGTTCCCTTGCCAGCACTTTGGCCATTGCCTTGTGTAATCTTCCATGGAAATCGATACCCAGATCCATACTATAACCAACAGATTCGCGAAAAGAAGCGACCCGTTCCAAAACCCTTTCGATTTTCTGATAAGAATCGATCATTTGCATTTCATCAGTAGCATTCATTTTCACAGCAGCGAATCCATTTTTTTTTGCCTCCGCTGCGGCCTTCCCTACATCTGCCGGCCGGTCACCGGCAATCCAGGTATACACTTTCATCCGGTCCCTGGTTTTACCACCCATTAATTCAAAAACCGGTGTTTTGAAATATTTTCCTTTGATATCCCATAATGCCTGGTCAATGCCTGACAACGCACTCATCAATATAGGTCCGCCACGATAAAACCCACTGCGATATATCGTATTCCAATGATCCTCTATGGGCATGGGATCTTTACCCAGGATCGTTTGCATCATTTCATCTACTGCCGCTTTTACGGTATCTGCCCTGCCTTCTACAATGGGTTCGCCCCAGCCGACGATCCCCTCGTCCGTTTCAATTTTTAAAAAAAGCCAGCGGGGCGGTACTTTAAATAATTCGTAACTGCGTATTTTCATATGCTTTCGTTAGGTGATCAATTGTAGTGCTCCTTTTACCCGCGCGGTAATGCTGTCGAATTGTTTGGATGAAATCAATTCCCGGCTGGCCAACCAGGAACCTCCGACAGCGATGACATTTTTTTGTAACAGGTACTCCTGCATATTTTCTAATGAAACACCACCCATCGGAATAAACTGCAGTTGCAATTGTATGTACGTTTGATAGATTGCCTTTAAAAACATGGGGCCGCCAAGCAGAGCTGCAGGGAATAATTTCAAAATAGTAAAGCCCATTTCAGCCGCTCCTTCTATTTCAGAAGGAGACATAACGCCGGGTACAAAAGGAAATTGAGTTTTAATGGCGTAGTCACAGACTGCCGGATTGAAACCGGGAGCCAGACCAAATTGAGCACCCGCTTCCACAGCCTCGTTTACCTGAGCAGGGGAGAGCAGGGTGGCAGCGCCAAGATACATGTCAGGGAAATTTTTCCGTATCGATTGTATCGCATCTGCGGCAACACCCGTACGAAAAGTAACTTCCATTGTCCGCAGGCCACCCTTATGTATAGCCTCTGTTACGGGTAACACTTCATCCATCGAAGAAAAAGTTACCGCAGGAAAAATCTTTTGTTGAAAGGCAGTAGTCAATAAAGGATAATCCATCCTTCCGATTCATTTAGTTATAAAAGAATATATTCCCTTTGATATATAAATGTAGTTTTTTATTAAAAGAATTTTTAGTGGAATATTCCAGTAACTTCCCTTATCATGAATGATATTTTTGTAATCGGAAGTACCAATACGGATATGGTGGTAAAAACCGATCGGTTTCCCCTGCCGGGTGAAACCAAACTGGGCGGAACATTTTTTATGCATGCGGGCGGCAAAGGAGCCAACCAGGCCGTTGCGGCAGCCAGACTGGGAGGGCGGGTGACGCTGGTTACGAAACTGGGAAATGATATTTTTGGAAAACAGAGTCTGACCTGCTTTAAAAAAGAGAAAATACAAACCGATTATGTTTTTTTTTCAGAGGGCAAAGCTTCCGGTACGGCTTTGATCATCGTAAATGAAGAAGGAGAAAACAACATCGTTGTTGCGCCGGGTGCCAACGCTGATCTATTACCTGCAGATATTGACTGCGTATTGCGTTTCAAAGAAGCTTCCATCATACTGGCGCAATTAGAAATTCCCATAGAAACTGTGGCCTATGTGGCTAGACTGGCAAAAACAAATCAGCAACAACTGATCATAAACCCCGCACCGGCCCGGCACCTGGACGATGAAATACTGGAAGGACTTTTTCTGATTACGCCAAATGAAACAGAAGCCAGTTTTTTTACGGGTATTCAGGTTGTGGACGAACCGAGCGCCTCCCGTGCAGCGGATATATTATTAAGTAAGGGTGTACAGCAGGTGATCATAACCCTGGGCAAACAAGGTGCCTGGTTTCAAAACAACAATAAAAAATTTATGACGCCGGCACCGATGGTAAAAGCGATGGACACCACAGCTGCGGGAGATGTTTTCAGCGGAGCTATCGCAGTAGCCATCAATGAAAAGATGGAATGGGAACAGGCCGTGTCATTTGCCGTTCACGCGGCATCTATTTCAGTGACCCGGATGGGCGCGCAGTCTTCTGTTCCCAAACGGGAAGAAATGGTCTTTTAGCATTTGAATTTTTATTAACCCTTCTCCATATGTTTATAGTTGAGAATTACAGCCTGGCCATCATGTTATGCATGGTTACCATGTTATGCTGGGGATCCTGGGCAAACACCACGAAACTTACCAACCCCACCTGGCGTTTTGAACTTTTTTACTGGGATTATGGTTTTGGTATTTTAATCACCACGCTGATTCTGGCTTTCACCATCGGAAGCCACGGATCTGAGGGCAGGTCATTTCTTCAGGACATCCATCAGGCTGAAAAAGAAAATATTATTTCTGCGTTGGGTGGTGGTATCATTTTTAATCTGGCGAATATTTTACTGGTTGCGGCCATCGCAATTGCCGGCATGTCCGTTGCCTTTCCTGTTGGAATCGGCATTGCCCTGGTTTTGGGTGTGGTCGTAAATTATATTGCGAGCCCCAGGGGAAATCCGGGACTCATATTCGGAGGGGTGGCCTTTATCGTGTTGGCTATATTGCTCAACGCCTATGCCTACCGGAAATTGAAATCCCAATCGGCCGTTAAGGTCTCAGAAAAAGGGCTGATCCTTTCGGTATTGAGTGGTTGTTTGATGGGTTTGTTTTATAAATATGTCGCAGGTTCCATGGTTGCCAATTTCAATAATCCAGAAATGGGTAAGCTGACACCGTATACTGCCCTTGTATTTTTTGCAATAGGAGTTGTGCTCAGCAGTTTTCTGTTTAATGCGCTGCAAATGAAACGGCCATTCATGGGAGCTCCTATACCTTTTTCTGATTATTTTAAAGGGAGAATTTCAGACCACCTCTTCGGCCTGCTTGGCGGTGCAATATGGAGCATCGGTATGTCCCTGAGTATTATTGCTTCCGGCAAAGCTGGTCCTGCAGTATCTTATGGATTGGGGCAGGGAGCAACGGTCGTTGCCGCTGTTTGGGGAATTTATGTCTGGAAGGAATTTGCAAAAGCTCCGCCGGGAACAAAGCCCTTATTAAATATGATGTTGATCCTTTACCTTGCCGGCTTAACCATGATCATTCTCTCGAAATAAATCAGCCATAGTATATAACCGGGCAGTTATTCAATTTTCAGTGCCAGATCCCTTTTTATTGCGATGGCAAGTGTATCGGCCCGCTGGTAGTTTTCCAGTAGCTCTTTTCGGTTTATGACCCTTAATAGTACATTGTTACCAAATTCTGCACTTTTAAATTCGGATACATCATCTGATACCTGGGTTCCTGAAGTTTCAGATTTATCATACATCGGAAATCGTTTGATAAAATAGGCGCCGCTAAGTATTATGGTCGCCTGTTGTTCGGCATTCTGAATTTCACGGATATTCTGGGTTTCATTATAGTAGGAAAACAATAAATTTTTAAGCTGAATGTCTTTGATCAGGTGGAGATTACCCGAACTTTTCAGATCTGAAAAAGTTGCGTCGCGTGAAATAAAATTTGGCCGGCCGAGGATGGCCCTAACGTCTTCATATACCTGCTTCGACGACAATGTCTTCTCTTTTGGATTTCCTATAAAACCCAGCAATTCATTTCCCCGTTCCAGCAACATCCTGGTATTTTCCGAACGATCAGTCAGCGATGTAATGTCAGTTTCAATATCCGAGAGCAAATTTTTCAAATAGGATTGCTCCAGGACCATTTCTTTTCTATTGTCCCGCCACTCTTCCAGGGCCAGCGTAATAGAGATGCCCAAGATGATTACAATGATTTCAATCAGGTAAGCCGGCCACATGTCTTTGATGAGCCGAGCAACACTATGTTTTTTGTGAGGTAAAACAGGCTGTACTAAGGCTGTTTCGTCTTCGGGCGCTGCTTGATTTTCCTTAATGCTTTCTTCCATAAGTCTTAACCAGGACATTATTCAGTAATTATTGGGGCGTTAGGCAATAAATATAATTGAATTATGCAAAATATCCGGTTCCCCGATGCCTGATTAGCAAAAATTGACGTGAAATGAGCGTGTTTGCACCAAACCACTTCAAATTGCAAATTCCATAACCTGTGTTGCAATTATCCATTCGGAATACACTCAAAAGGTTTTCAATTTCATAGTGAATTAAACAATAAACCAACAAAAATGAAAAAGTCAATCAGATCCTTCATATGGTTTTTCATTATTGCATTTTCTCCCTCCTGTAATAAAAGTAATTCAGATAGTAATAAAACCATCAGGATTACCGTACAGGAATATAAAACCAATTTGACCATCGGAGGGGTACTGGTCGAGTATTATAAACCCTGTCCCAGCTGTGGTTTTCAACCTGCATTTACCCGGGTATTTTTTGAAAAAACAGATCGTGATGGCCATGTTGAGGTGCCCGAAAAAATTTTCACGAACTATGAAAATGGAATTTTAATAACGCCTTCTTTCGTGCCACCAGCTATTGAATACTGGGGAACAGGCTTCGCAAGTATTCATTCAACGGATACGATCTATACTTTGCCTGTAGTTGGCGAAGAAAAATTTCACCTCTTGAAAACAAATGGTTCACCTGGCGGATACTATGTGGAATTTTTTGAAGAAGGCGAATTAGCTTCTTTCCAGAAAATCGACATCGCCAGGGTATACGGATTTCCAGCTGATTCAAGTTTCAGTTTTTATTCATACCGGGGTCAAACCTGCAAAATTACCTGGAACATCTACGATTCTGCAGATGCAGTCATTTCAAGCGGCGGTCCTGTTGCCATAGATGTTCCAAGGACAGGTATTCAGGAGTTGGAGATAACCTATTGACCCGTTCACGTACACCCAATGAAAAAGAATTTATCTCTCCTGGTGATTTGTGTCGGGCTTTATGGTATACCCTTTGCTCAATCAAGCGCTGATTCCCTTTCACCCTTCATCAATTCAACCGGAACTGGAAAGAAAATTGGATACATGCGGTATGGCTTTTCGGTATTACTCCCGTTTAACCAACAGGGAAATCCCGTTATTTTTCCAGGCCTTACGATCGCACCGGGCCTGCGTGTTTTTCAAACAAATGATTTTATTTTCTCGCTAAGTTTTCCCATCACGGCATGGGGAACTTTTAAATATGATTATCTTTTGGGAATCGATATCCCGGCCATGATCGACATAAACATTGGTGCCGCTGCAGCAGGCGATCAAAGATCTAAAATGGGGTATATTGTCGGATTTGGATATGGCTATATCGATGCCGTAAACAATTACGATAATGAAGAAGGCATGTACAAGCGCTCGGATTTCTGGAGCTGGCGAATTGAATTTGGTATAGATATCGGAAAAGAGAATAATGACAATGACCGGGATATCCTGTTCCTCAATTATGGGCGAAGCCTTTCAGACAGGAGGTTTTGGATGGTTGGCCTGAGTCTGCAGGTGATGATGCACAAATTATAACAGGGTAACCCGGTCAGCTGTCTTTCACCATTTCTCCAGTCCCAATAATTTTTTTCCGAGTGGGCTAAGTTCCGCCACCGGATTCTTTTTCTCCCTCTCCAGCGGATCACCGGGAAAAGCAAATCCCTTCATGGCTTCCCTGCTTTTCCAGCTGTTGATCCGCCATTGACGCAGTTCCTCGTTGTCTTCCTGGGCCGGCATCATGGCAATATATTGTGCGATGCGTACTTTGTCCTTACTGGTATTGGCCCTTATACCATGCGGTTCCAGGCTATTGAAGATGAGCAGGTCACCGGCTTCCAGTTTTACTTTTTCCAGCTGAAACCCGGTAGTATCGGGTTTATAATGATCCCGGTCTTCAGGCTGTGTTAACTTCCAGGTTTCGTAGGTTCTGTATAACTCAGGTATGCATTGAAATCCGCCCATGTTCTCGTCCGTCTGGTCAGCCAAAGCCAGAACACCCTGTACATTCTGCGGTTTGGTGTCGGGATCATAGTCCCAGTGGATAAAGCCCTTGTATTCAAACCCGGGCCTCAATGGAAAGTTGAGGTTTGCCCGGTCGATAGTCACCCAGAGTTTTTCCGTTCCCCAGATATCTGCAAATGCCTGGTGTACTTTCGGATACTGACGATTGTCCCACATATATTGATGATTATACATCTCAACCATGCCGGTATTATTTAATTCTTTCATTTCCATCTGCACATTGGGTCTTTTATACCAGCTGTCGATATCGTTTGGATCTTTGTCTTCATAAGCCCAAAGATAATCCGCCAGTTTCCTGACCTGTTCCCTGGGTACTGCGTTGCGGATGACCACATAACCATTGTTTACCCAGAATGCCCAGTCCGCTTCAGTCAGCAGACGGAGGGGCTGACCATTACTCCGGTCATTCAGTTTGACCTGGCTTGATTTGGCTGTAGAAGGATTACCGGGTATTTCCTTGTGCGCCATAGTGGGGTCGGCCGGAGCCATCGTTGCTTGCATCATATATACTTTGTTTTAATAACCCAAAAATAGACCCCGATCAAAAGCAGCTTTTCGCATATATTGACTTGTATTTGCCCTGTATTGACTTATTTCTTATATTAATGCTGAAATAAACTACAAACTGAGAGATGAATCAGATCCAACTGGAGAAAATAGTATTTGAACCGGGCAAATCATTCAAATTATTTTCACCCCGGTTAAGAAATACTTTTTTGTGGCATTATCACCCGGAATTTGAACTGGTTTACGTGGAAGCCGATGCCGGCATTCGTCATGTTGGCACCCATATTTCAGGATACACCCAGAGCGATCTCGTCTTTATTGGCGGGAATCTCCCGCACTTAAATTTTGATTACCGGTTGAAGTATGAATATCAGCAGATCGTCATCCAGCTGAAAACAGATTTCATGGGAATGGCAATTCCGACCGCCCCGGAATTCTCTTCGATACAGAATCTTTTTAAGAAGGCTGAATATGGAATTTCCTTCTATGGAGAGACCAAACAAGTGGTATCCCAGAAATTAAAACATTTTGACACATTAAACCATTACGAACAATTAATTCACCTGATCGATATTTTCCATATCCTGGCCGAAAGCAACGAATACCTGGTATTAAACCGCGATCTGTCCAGCACGGCCTTTATACTGAAAGACAAAATCAGGATGGGGGCGATTTATGAATATATCGACAAAAACTTCGATCAAAAACCCGATGTAAACCAGGTGGCTGCCAAAGTGCATCTGTCCACAGCAGCATTTTGTCGTTATTTCAAAAGGCAAACCAATATGACGTTTACGGATTTCGTCAATCAGTACCGGATCGAAAGGGCCAAGAACCTGCTCATGCAGGATCATAATGTTACGGAAACAGGTTATGCTGTTGGATTTGAGAGTATTTCTTATTTTAACCGCCTTTTTAATAAAATCGTAGGGGAGAATCCCTCAGTTTTTAAAAAAAACTGGGAAAAACATGTCGATGTACAATAAAATTCTATAACCGTTTCATTGGGAAAATCTCAATTCTTCCCGTATTTTGCCTCCAAATCCAAGTAAAATCCTATCCAAATGTTGAAAAAAACCCTGAAGATAGCCGGCATCCTGCTGGCCCTGCTCGTTCTGACTGCTTTTGCCATCCCCTTCATTTTTAAAAATAAAATCCTGGCCATCGCCCGGGAGCAGATTAATAATCATGTTAATGCCAAAGTCGATTTCTCAGATGTCGATATTTCCCTGTTCCGTCATTTTCCCAGGCTCGCAATAGGTCTGGAGAACCTCCAGGTGACCGGCACTGAAACCTTCAGTAAGGACACACTGATTTCTGCGAAACAGATAGACCTGGCCATTAACCTTTTCAGTTTGTTTGGAAAATCCGGATTGGACATTTACAGTGTCAGCATCGACCAACCCAGGATTCATGCGCTGGTAAACAAAGAAGGTAAAGCCAATTGGGATATCAGCAAACCGGATACTTCTTCCCATTCAAGCCAGACCAGCAGCGGATTCCGCATGCATCTGCAATCTTACGAGATTAAAGACGGCTTTATTCAATATTCAGATATACCTGGCGACAGAAGTTTCCAGGCAACACACCTGGACCACTCGGGTTCCGGTGATTTTACATCAGACCATTTTATACTGCATACAAAAACTACAGCCGGGTCTGTTTCCTTTATCTATACCAAAATACCCTGGCTGGCAGACGCCCGTGTTTTACTTTCTGCAGATATTGATGTGGACAATAAGACCGCCACATATCGTTTTAAAACGGATGATATCCACCTGAACGATCTGCAACTGGCAACCGAAGGATTTTTTCGTTTTGTCAACGACTCCACATATGGTATGGATATTCAGTTTCACACACCATCCACGGCCTTTAAATCAGTTTTGTCTCTGATACCATCCATCTATAAAACTGATTTTGATAAAATAAAAACCAGTGGATCCCTCGCTTTAAGTGGTTATGTAAAAGGAGAATATAATGGCCGGAACATTCCTTCCTATCTCCTGAATCTGAAAATAGACAACGGGTTTTTTCAATATCCTGACCTGCCACAGCCCGTTAAGAATATCGGGGTGGATTTGAAAATAGAAAACCCTGACGGCATTACCGATCATACCGTTGTAGGTATTTCCCGGGGACATATCGAATTCGGAACTGATCCATTTGACTTTACCTTATTATTCAGGAAACCGCTGACCGACCAATGGATCGACATTACAGTGAAAGGAAAAATAAACCTGGCTGATATCACACGTTTTGTGAAACTGCAATCGGGAACCCGTCTTAGTGGTAACCTGGATGCTGATGCCTCTGCTAAAGGAAATCTTTCCACGATTTCAAAACAACAGGCCGGCCCATTTACTGCAAACGGATATGTAAAAATTGTTAACCTGAATTATAGTTCTGCCGATTTTCCGCAGCCGATACAGAATGGCAGGATGCAGATTAATTTTCAAAATCCCGATGGTCTTGCCGACCATACTACGATCCAGATGCCTGCATCCCATATTGAAATCGGAAACAACCCGGTGGATTTCGGTATCAATCTGAAAACACCGGTTTCCAATCCTGTTTTTGATGGTTGGCTGAAAGGAAAATTTGACCTGGCCGATGTTAAACAATTCACCAGCCTGCCGACAGGTACGACAGTTTCCGGTACAATATCCGGCGATGTAAAATTTGCTGGTAACAAACTAGCGGTCGATAAGAAAGACTATGAAAAAATCAGCAGTTCTGGAAATTTAGCATTGAATAATATTCAATACCGTAGTGTGGATTATCCCGATGGATTGAAAGTCTCAGACGCAGCATTTAATTTCAATCCGAAAAACATTTCTCTTAGGTCAGCGCATGCTGAGTACATGCATAGTCATTTTACTGCAAGCGGAACGCTCGACAACGTATTGGGATTTTTATTGAAGAATGAATCCTTGTCAGTGACCCTTGACCTATATGCCGACCAGATAGATCTGAATAAATTCATGTCCACCATGCCGGTAACGGCTGATTCCTCCAAAAATAAAAAAGCAGAAACAGCTTTTCAGGTACCGAAAAACCTGAGTTTCCTGTTCAGGGCAAAGGTTGACAATCTGCATTATGATAAAGTGGAATATAAAAATCTCACGGGATCGATTGCGATCAGCGAAGAAATCATTGCCCTGAAGGATGTAAGAATGGAAGCATTGGACGGGCAACTTACGGCAAGCGGTTTCTACTCAACCAAAAAGGACAAAAAAAATCCAGACATTTCATTTAACTATGACGTGAAAAACCTGGACGTCCAAAAAACCTTTTATGCTTATAACACTGTCCGGAAACTCATGCCTGTGGGTGAGTATGTGGACGGAAAAATGAATTCCCAGCTTTCCATCAATGGCAAACTTGGCGCCGATGCCATGCCCGATATGAATACCCTCACGGGAAAAGGCAGCCTGTTCATTATCGACGGTGCTTTCAAGAAATTTGCACCTATTGAAAAAATTGCCCAGACGCTTCATATGAACCAATTGAATGATATGTCACTAAAGGATTTAAAGTGCACCTTTCAATTCGCCAATGGTAAAGTATTGGTTCAGCCATTCAAAGTGAAAATTTTTGATATCGATATGGAAATTGGCGGTATGCACGGCTTTGATCAGTCGATCGACTACGTTATTGCAATGAAAATTCCGCGCGCGATGATGGGTGCAGAGGCCAATGGCATGGTCAACAATTTAGTAAAACAGGTAAACAATAAAGGCGTTCCGGTTAAATTGAGTGACTATATCGATTTAAAAATTGATATGGTTGGAACCATCACGAATCCCCAGATTAAAACCAGTCCGACAGGCGCAGGGTCCGATCTGCAGGCAGACGCAAAGCAACAGGCCGCCGTATTTGCAAAACAGGCGACCGACAGCGTGAAAACGGTGGCCGCGGCGAAAACAAATGAAGCAAAGGATTCCGCAGTAACCATAAAGAACCAGGCCCTCAAAGATGCGCAAAAAGACCTGGTCAAATCCATTTCCGGGCAGAAAGACAGCACAGGCAGTTCAGGTCTGACCCTGGAGAATACACAGAAAAATGCTGAAAAAACAATGAAAAACACCCTTAATAATCTCTT
>JBGPBW010000093.1:0-17060 GCA_041481385.1 Puia sp. | reverse complement strand
TTCCCTTTCATTTTTTAAAAATATTGAAATCGACCGGCCTGCAAGTTACCTTAAAAAAATAAATATTTAAATCGGTTGCATTGAATAAAAACCCATTATTTTTGAACCCAGTTTTCACAGTTATTCTTGTCATGGTTGGCTGAGTGTAAAGGGTTTCGAAACGCATGCAATAGAGATACTCGTCGTAACAAGTTGAAATTGTTATTGTTAAAAGGATTCTGGTTACCTGCATACACTGGAAATGCTCATCGTTATTCCTGGAGCGGAACAAAAAGATGCAAAAAACGAGTAGCCGTCCTGTTGTTTTTATGGGATATTCCTAAGGCCTTGGATAATAAAACCGATAAATATTATGCAACCGGGTTAAAATACTAAAAACACATGAGTCAAAGCCAAAATGAAGGCTTTCCCAGTCTTTAGGAAAGCCACCCGGCCATAAAAAATCCTTATAACAGCGTTACCATGACTATTAAAAACTCAAATTTTCAGCGAATCCTTCAACAGGCATTGATTATTCTCACCGTACCCTGTTTCTTTCCATCTCCTGGTGATGCCCAAAATTCGAAAAATACAGGGGTAGCCACGATTAAAATTGATCCGGATAGATCCATAAGCGGGATTGATCCGAAAATTTATGGTGTATTTATGGAACCCATACACCTGAACGGCGCAAGGGTGGGTTTGCCGGATACCGCGGAGTTTAATACGTTATATGGCACTTTATACGATCCCTCTTCATCCCTTGCCGATGCCAGCGGCTTCCGGAAAGATTATATCGACGCCATGAGGGAACTTAAAGTGACTAATATACGTTGGCCCGGAGGAAACTTTGTAATGGGTTATAACTGGCAGGACGGAATTGGCCCAAAAGATTTACGGCCTCACCGCATCAACCTGGCCTGGGGTGGAATCGAGAACAACCATGTGGGAACAGATGAATGGATTGAACTGAACAAGGCAATCGGCAGTGAAAATATTGTCTGTGTAAATCTCGGACTGGCTACCATTCAGGACGCCGTAAACTGGGTGGAGTATTGCCGGTATAAAAAAGGAACTTATTATTCTGATTTACGCATCAAATACGGCCACGAAAAACCCTACGATATTAAAATCTGGGACCTGGGCAATGAGGTTGACGGCGCGCCCTGGGAACTGGGCCATAAGGAAGCTGATGACTATGTGAAAATCGCAACCGAAGCAGCAAAAGCGATCAAATCGGTAGATAATTCCCTGGAATTTGTCGCTTCCGGATCCTCCTGGTATGAAAGCACCGGTCAATGGCTGGAATGGAATCGTAAAGTACTTGCCGGTCTCGGGGGCTTGATCAGGTATATTTCTATTCATAGCTATTGGGAAAACGCAAGCGATTATTACTCATTCATGGGTCAGAGTGCTATGATCTTCGAGAACAGGATCAAATTAACTGCCGACCAGATTGAAATTGCAAGAGCCATGAAGGGATTTAAAAATCCTGTTTATATTTCAGTAGATGAGTGGGGATCCTTCGGCAGAAGTTTCAGAAATATTCTTCCCATTGCCCAAAGCCTGAATTCGTTTATACGTCATGCTGATGTGGTGAAAATGGCAAACTTCACCCTCATGACTTCCCTGTTGTCGAATGATGTTAAAAAAGGAACCTATAAATCTCCTTTGTTTTATACGTTCAAACTGTTCTCCAATAACTGCCTGGGTAATTCGGTCGATACCCATGTGGAATGTGATACTTTTAATACGGAATTGTATAAAGGAATTCCTTTTCTGGACGTAACCACAGTATACTCAAAAGAAAACGGAATAGTATATATCAATGTCATTAACCGTCATCAGGATAAGGCCATCACGGCTGAAGTGATTAATACTTCCGGTTTTTTTAGTGGGAAATGCCAGGCAAGCATCGTAACTGCAGAATCATTGGACGAACCATTCGCCTTTGACAAACAGGCATTATATGTTCCGGTAATAAAAGAAATCGAAACCGGGAAAAACAGTCTCACATACAGTTTTCCCCCTCATTCGTTTACCCAGTTGAAGGTTTCTGTTACAAAATAATGATTCTGAAAATTGAGACAACATAAGATATTCTCTTCGAATGCCGGGTTGCCATGAAAAAATTGCTACTGTATAACTTATTGTTTTTATCGGCTTTTTGTCATGCACAAAATGGATCCGGGCTAAAACTCTGGTATAACAAGCCTTCGGGCGACCGGTGGGAGAATGCCTTACCCATTGGTAACGGAAGACTCGGTGCTATGATTTATGGAAATGTAGATACCGAAACAATTCAGCTGAATGAACACACGATCTGGAGCGGGAGTCCAAACCGAAACGACAATCCATTAGCATTGGATTCACTCGCAGAAATCAGAACACTGATTTTTGCCGGTAAGCAGAAGGAAGCGGAGCAACTGGCAAATCGGGTGATCATCAGTAAAAAATCACAGGGGCAGATCTTTGAACCCGCCGGTGAACTTCATCTTGCGTTTCCTAACATTAATGCCTACTCGAATTATTACCGGGATCTGGATATTGAAAACGCGGAGACAAAAACTTCTTTCACTGCCGGCGGCATTACCTATACCAGAGAGGCCATTGCTTCTTTTGCTGATCGCGTCATCGTGATCCATTTAACCGCGAGCAAACCGCATAGCATTTCCTTCCGGGCTTTTTATTCAACCCCTCTGCCCAAAGCCATCGTTGAATCGTCGGGCAGAGATTTAATCGTTTCCGGAACCACCCCTGATCATGAAAGCGTCGAGGGCAAAATCCGGTATCGCGTGATTAACCATTTCAAAACGCAGGGCGGAACGATCTCTACAACTGATACATCAGTTTCTGTGCATAATGCTGATGTAGTTACCATCTATATTTCTATAGCGACGAATTTCAAGAGTTATCAGGATCTGAGTGGTGAAGAGAAAAGATTGGCTGTCGCATATCTGAGTAAAGCTGTTTCGAAATCCTTTCCGGACATTGTACAGGCCCATCGTAAAGTCTATCAGAAATATTTTAACAGAGGGAAGCTGGATCTGGGAATGACCAATGCGGCTAAACTTCCCACCGACGAAAGACTGAAGAATTTTGATTCTGTAAATGATCCGCAGTTTGTTACCCTGTATTATCAATTCGGCCGTTACCTTTTAATTTCTTCTTCTCAGCCGGATGGCCAGCCGGCTAATCTGCAGGGTATTTGGAATAACAAGCTGTACCCGCCCTGGGATAGTAAATACACCATCAACATCAATGCGGAAATGAATTACTGGCCCGCAGAAAAAACAAATCTCTCTGAATTGCATGAACCATTCCTGCAAATGGTAAAAGAAATGTCTGTTACCGGTAGTCAAACGGCAAAAGATATGTATGGCGCCAGAGGCTGGATGGCACATCATAATACAGATATTTGGCGAACCACTGGTGCTGTTGATGGTGCTTTCTGGGGAATCTGGAACAACGGCGGCGGATGGAGCAGTCAGCATCTTTGGGAACATTACCAGTATAATGGTGATAAAAACTACCTGACTTCAGTATATCCCGTTTTAAAAGGAGCCGCTGTATTTTATGCTGATTTTCTTATCGAACATCCGAAATATCATTATCTCGTAATTTGTCCCGACATGTCCCCGGAAAATGCACCGCTTGCCCATCAGGGTTCTTCCATTGATGCCGGTGTAACGATGACGAATCAGATGGTGTTCGATGTATTTACTACGGCGATCAGGGCTTCCCGCATTTTGAATACTGACGCCGCATTTGCAGATACTTTAGAAAAATTACGTGGCCGTCTGGCGCCGATGCATATCGGCCGCTGGGGACAGCTCCAGGAATGGCTCGACGATGTGGACGACCCTAACGACCACCACCGGCATATTTCACATCTCTACGGTCTGTTCCCTTCGGCTCAGATATCTCCATACAGAACGCCTCAGTTATACAGTGCAGCGAAACAGACCCTCATTCAACGCGGCGACGTTTCAACAGGCTGGAGCATGGGATGGAAAGTGAATTGGTGGGCAAGGATGCTGGATGGTAATCACGCTTACCAGTTAATCAGAAACCAGCTGACACCGGTTGACACCAATTCAAATGGTGGTGGCACCTATAATAATCTCTTTGATGCCCATCCACCGTTTCAGATTGATGGAAATTTCGGATGTACTTCAGGGATAACCGAAATGCTGATACAAAGCGCCGACGGAGAAATTCATTTACTCCCGGCTCTTCCCGATGTTTGGCCACAGGGCAGTGTGAGCGGACTGAGGGCAAGAGGTGGTTTTGAAATCATCTCACTAAAGTGGAAAAACGGACAGGTTGTAAAGGCTGTTATTAAATCCTATCTGGGAGGTAATCTTCGGTTAAGGGTGCCTAATGAATTGAAAACAGATGCAGGAGCCGTGCATCCCGCAGAAGGTGAAAATAAAAATCCTTTTTATCAGACCGAAGCCATTCCCGCCCCGGTTATTTCTGATGGAGCCACGATCAGATTACCCGATCTGAAGCCAACTTTTGTTTATGATGTGCCGACTGTACAGGGAAGAGAATATTTATTTATTTCCAAATGATTTATTAATACGAAAACATGAAACCATTTATTGCTCTCTGTCTTTTTTTAATCACAGGAGTATTATCAGCGGTGAGTCAAAATGTTATCCAACATGCCCCGCCTGGTTTTGATACCCTGCGTTCCGATGTTCCCCACGGAACAATCGATACCATCAGCTATTTTTCAAAAACAGTTGGAAACGATCGAAGGTCCCTGATTTACTTACCTCCGGGTTATTCGAAAAAGAAAAAATATCCTGTGCTTTACCTGCTGCATGGTATTGGCGGCGATGAAAAAGAATGGCTGAACGGTGGTTCACCGCAGATTATCCTGGACAATCTCTACGCGAAAGGCAGGGTTGAACCCATGATCGTTGTGATACCCAATGGGCGGGCCATGAAAGACGACCGTGCAGTCGGTAATATTTTTGACAGCGCCAAAGTGCAGGCATTCGCCAACTTTGAGAAAGACCTGTTGAACGATTTGATTCCTTATATTCAGAAGAAATACCCAGTGTATACGGACAGAGAACACCGCGCAATCGCAGGTCTTTCCATGGGTGGTGGGCAGTCGCTGAATTTTGGTTTGGGGAACCTCGATAAGTTTGCCTGGATCGGAGCATTTTCAGCTGCTCCCAATACAAAGATTCCTGAGCAACTGGTAACGGATCTTGATGTGGCCAGGCAAAATATATCCCTCCTATTTATATCCTGCGGAGCCAGTGACGGACTTCTTATTTTCAGCAAACGAACCCACGATTATCTGCAAAAAAACCATGTACCGCATATATATTATATCGAACCTGGGGTGCACGATTTCAAAGTGTGGAAGAATGGTCTGTATATGTTTTCCCAGCTCATTTTTAAGCCGGTGGATACTTCTGCATTTTCATTGTATCCGATAGCCGGTGCGGCGGCGGTTACGAATGTCCGCAATGCAAAATATCCGCAGATCCTTCCCGACAACCGCGTGATCTTTGGTTTGAAAGCACCCGATGCAAAAAGGGTGCAGGTGGACCTGGTAAGGAAATACGATATGGTTAAGGATACCAGCGGGTTCTGGGCCGTAACCACCGATTCCATCAGCGAAGGATTTCACTATTATTCACTGCTAATTGACGGCGTGGCGATTGCCGACCCGGCCAGCGAGACTTTTTATGGTATGGGCAGGATGGCCAGCGGAATTGAGATTCCATTTGCCGGTGGCGGGTATTATGCATTGCGAAATGTGCCCCATGGCGATATACGAATCAAGAAATATTTTTCCAGAAACACGAATTCCTGGCGACAATTCTACATGTACACGCCACCCGGATATGATTCGATTAGTACAGCTGTTTATCCGGTACTCTATATTTTGCATGGTGGAGGTGAGGATGAAACGGGTTGGGCCACCCAGGGGAAAACAGATCTGATACTGGATAACCTGATCGCTGCTAAAAAAGTGGTGCCCATGATCGTCATCATGCCGGATGCCAATATGGGCGTTTCCGCTTTCGACGAATCGGGACTTCAAATGTTTGAATCGGAATTAAAGAACAATATTATTCCTCTTGTTGAAAAAAATTACCGGGTTAAACCAGGTGCGGCAAATCGGGCACTGGCCGGCTTATCGATGGGGGGTATACATACGCTATACACAGGGATAAAAAATACAGATCAGTTTTCCTATCTCGGCGTATTCAGTTCAGGCTGGATTGTACCCATGCAAAATAAAATCGCAGATGCCCAGTATGATTTCATGAAAGTGAACGCCTCTGCCATAAACGCCAACCTGAAAATACTATGGATCGCCATGGGAGGAAAGGAAGATATTGCCTATAAAAACTGCCAGGTTATGCTGGGAAAACTTGATGATATCCGGATAAAGTACACTTATTATGAATACCCGGGCGGTCACACCTGGCCGGTATGGCGTAATGACCTGTACAATTTTGCGCCACTATTATTCAGGGATTAGTTCATCGTGACTACTACTGTCATTTTCTTTTCCATGCGGATGGCAAATAAATATCAGATATCCAAAAAAAAAGATTTTAAAACCAGCTTCATGATTAAAAATAAAATTGTTCTTATTGTCGTTTTTTTTCTATCGTCGTCATTATATGCTCAGAATATCATTACGCTGAGTCCGGGTACAGCAAAGGACAGAATTAATAAAAATATCTATGGACATTTTGCAGAAGATTTGGGTCGTTGTATCTATGGCGGATTCTATGTGGGTGAGGATAACAAAATGATCGCCAACAAAGAGGGAGTTCGTCTCGATATCATAGATGCCCTTAAGAAATTAAAAATTCCTGCACTCCGGTGGCCTGGCGGTTGTTATGCCGATCATTATCACTGGAAAGACGGCATTGGCCCCAGAGATAAAAGAAAAAGCACTGAAAACGTCTCCTGGGGCAACGTTCGGGAGACCAATGGTTTCGGCACCAATGAATTTTTGAATTTATGTGAAACCTTGCACGCGGATCCTTATCTGGCGATGAATGTGGGTGGCGGCACCGTTAAGGAAGCGGAGGAATGGGTGCAATATGCGAATCATGCGAACGGCAAGAGTGAGCTGACGGATTTGCGTCAGCAAAATGGAAGGGCTACTCCCTGGAACGTGAAATACTGGGGAGTAGGAAACGAATCCTGGGACTGTGGTGGTCACATGTCTGTTGAATATTATATTAATTTGTACAAACAGTATGCGACGCTCATAACCAGTTATGGCAATACCGAAGGATTGTACCGTATAGCTGTAGGACCCGGAACAGAGGATTTTAAATGGACCGAAGCCCTGATGCGGGACATACCCCGAAAGTTGATTGAAGGCATTTCGATCCATCATTATTCGGTCATTGACTGGAGCAAAAAAGGATCCAGTACAGATTTTACGGAGTCTGAATATTTTTCAACAATGGAACAAGCTTACCGGATGGAAAAAATGATCTCAGGTAACGCCGAAGTGATGGATAAATATGACCCGGAAAAAAAAGTAGGCCTCGTGGTGGATGAATGGGGTGGGTGGTATGATACGGAGCCTGGTGCTGATGGCTCCTCACTGTATCAGCAAAATACCATGAGGGATGCCATGATTGCCGGTCTGACGCTCAACATTTTTAATAATCATTGTGATCGCGTCAAAATGGCCAATCTTGCCCAATGTGTGAATGTTTTACAGGCTGTGATCCTGACCAAAGAAGAAAAAATGTTATTGACGCCCACTTATCATGTCATGGAGATGTACAATGTGCATCAGAATGCCCTGATGCTGCCACTGACTATAAGGAGTAACGACTATGAATTCGGTAAAAAGATCATAAAAGCTGTTTCCGCTTCTGCTTCGAAAGACAGCACTGGAGCGGTGCATATTTCACTGGTGAATCTGGACGCGCACAAAGAACAGGAACTTACAATCGATCTGGGTTCCGTGACTCCGCAAACTGTAACAGGACGAATTCTTCATTCAAATAAAATTCAGGATCACAATAGCTTTGAAAATCCAATAAAAATACAACCCGAAATATTTCACGGTGCCACCATTAACGGGAATAAACTTTCTTTAAAATTGCCACCGTCCTCTGTGGTTGTTTTAGAATTGAAATCATTCAAACTTTGAATGGGTTAGAAGGATTTCCAAATTTTAGTGCCAAACCGACCATTTGACCATACTTGCCGAAGTTGAAACCTTTTCAGTGAGGCATGGATATCCCATCTTTGCCCTGTTGTTCAAAAAAAAAGCAATGGAAGCGACAATTATAAAAATTGCTTTGGCAATAATTTTTACTCTATCGGTAGTGGGGAAACTAACCGGCAAAACAAAGTCAACTTTTGAAAATGCAGGCTATACGCCAATAGTAATGTATATCACTGCTATTGCAGAAATAATATTTACCATTGGGCTGTTTACTAAATATGAATTGTTTTCAACTATTGGTCTGCTGGCGATAATTGGCGGCGCAGTTTTCACTTTGTTTCGTCAAAGGGTTAAGACCTCAAAATATACTTTAGCCCTGACCGCTGCCGGCTTATTGATCGCGTTGCTTGTATTACAAATTTCAGCTTCATCATCACTTACCTGAAGCTTTAATCCCTAAATATTTCTGTCCTGGTGACAATACCATAAATTTGAATAATTTATGGTTATGCCGAAGCCGTCCACCAAAACATTCTTCTATAAACATGCAGAATTTTTGTCTGGTCCTGAATTCAATGCGAATCCTGATGTACACGGATTTTCGGTGAGATACAATCAACCATTTTATGAACAGGATCTGTTCAAATTTCATTTCCGGTCCGATTTCCTCACCGTTCTTCTTATAGTCAGGGGGGAGATTACTTTCTCATTAAACCTCGAGGAATATATTGCAAAACAAAACAGCCTGGTTATTGTCGCTCCCACTGCAATAAAAAAAATTATCGTGGTTTCAAAGGACAGCCTTGTATCGGGTGTCAATTTCACTATAGACTTCCTGACAGCCATAGGGATGCCGAAAAATGCTGTAGAACTGCTTGATTATTTTTCCTCACAGTTTTCACCGCATTGGAATCTTGACAGAAAGGATGCATCGGCTGTGCAGCTATTGATAAAACAGCTGAATTACAAGGTTCTTTCATTGAATGATCATGCGTATGGTAAAGAACTTCTGTTTCATACTTTTTTTATCTATTTATATGAACTGTACGGCCTGAGTAAAAAATATGCTGTGCCATTCCATCATCATGTTACGAGGAAAGAAAACCTGGTTAAGAATTTCACACAGCTGGTACAAAAGCAATTCAGATCTCAGCGAAATGTACAAACGTATGCAGAACAGCTCAACATCACGCCCAAATATCTTACAGAAACAGCAAAAGAAATCACAGGCAAAACAGCGGGCGAAATTATTGATGATTTTGTATTACTGGAATCAAAAATGTTATTGGATAATCCCGCATTAAGCATTGCAGAAATAGCTGATGAACTTCATTTCAGTGATCAGTCATTCTTTGGCAAATATTTCAAAAGACATACCGGCCTGTCGCCAAAGGAATACCGTCATTCACTGTAAGATCTCTTCAGGATTTATATAGGAAATCATTTCCAACAACACCCAACCGACTATTTGACCAAACTTGCCGAAGCAGGAACCTTTCCCCGGGGGCTTTTTCATTTCATCTTTGTACTGCGAAATTATTATGAGAGACAAGGTGAAAAATATGGTTGAGAAGGCAACAACACTTTTTATGCAAAACGGGTTGCATTCAGTTTCAATGGACGAAATAGCCTCCTGTTCCGGTATTTCCAAAAAAACACTTTATGAGAATTTTCAAAGCAAGGAAGTGATGGTAAAAACGATCGTACAAAAATTAATCGCAAAAAACAGCAAATATCTCCGGTTAAACCCGGATATCTCACCTAATGCAGTCAAGGAGATAGAAAACTTCTCCGAACACATACTTGCTGTGCTTGAGATTTTGACGCCGAAATATATCAGAGACCTGAAAAAATATTACCCGGACACATATACCCAGTTGATTGATTTTAAAGATCATTCGATAATACCTTATCTCGAACGGAGTTTACAGCGTGGCATATCAGAAGAAATTTTCAGACCAGATATTGATACAAGAACTGCTGCATGGCTGTATTGCTGGCAACTACAAAATGCATTGGAAGGCAATACCCCCAGGTCAGACGTAAACAAGATTTTCGAAAATGTAAATGACCTGTTTTTACACGGCATGCTCAATTCGAAAGGGATGAAGCTGTTAACGATGAATAAACAACATGAAAACACTTGGCAAACCCAAAAGCCGGGAACTGGATGACCTTATTCATATTTTGACCTGACCAGGGTCTTTTGAAACCGGCAGGGTTTACATATAATTTTATTCCAATCCTTTGAAATCTATTTAAACGCATCCGTTGAAATCTATTTTTTCACAATTAAAACCATGTATTATGAACAAGATGTTAATTGCGGTTTTCGAAACCGAAACAAAAGCCTACCAGGGATTAAGCGCCCTGAAAAGCTTACACGACAATGGGGACATTACCCTTTATGCAACAGCTGTAATTCACAAAGACCAAAACGGTCAGATCCAGGTACAGCAAAACGCCGATGATGGCCCTATTGGCACCGGGGTTGGTCTCCTTACCGGAAGTTTGATCGGTTTGCTCGGAGGACCTGTAGGGTTAGCCATTGGCGCTTTTACAGGTACGATGGCAGGACTCATTTACGATGTGAATGTGGACGATATCAATACCACATTTGCGGATGATGTAGCCTCAGCCTTAACCAACGGTAAAACGGCTGTGCTTTGTGAAATGGATGAAACCTGGACCGTTCCGGTCGACACAAAAATGCAGGCCCTTGACGGACTGGTATTCAGGCGGCTCCGGTATGAAGTGGAAGATGAACAAATCAACCGGGAAGCCGAATCTATTTCAGCTGAATACAAACAGTTGAAAGAGGAATTAAAAGAAGCAAGGGAAGCCGATAAGGCAAAGATCAATGCATCGATCGAAAAACTGAAAAACAAAGCAAGGGCTGCAAATGATCTCCTGAAAAAGAAAATGAATGATTCGAAAAGCCAGTTTGAAGCTAAAGCGAATGCAGTAAAAGACCAGATGAAAAATGCCAGTGACAGAAGGAAAGCAAAACTGCAAAAAAGAATCGACTCTTTAACAGAAGAGTACAATGCCAGGACAGCTAAATTAATTCAAGCTGCAAAATTGGTCAGCGAAGCTTTTGAAATCGGGAAAAAGGAAGAAGCATCGTTCGCATAATCAGGCGGCGCAAAGGGTAAAATGGGACACTACAAACAACATTCTGCCGATGGAAGGATGTTGTTTGTAAACCATTAGAAAAAAACATTTATAACATTTAAAACATTTTTTATGGCACACACAATTTTCAAAGAAATAAAAGAAGCGGTAAAATACTGGTGGCTTCTTTTGCTTACCGGCCTTATCCTGGTAGTGGTAGGGATCTGGGTTTTTTCTTCACCTGCAACTGCTTATTTATCCTTAAGCATCCTATTTGGAGCAAGTATTCTCACCATTGGATTCTTCGAAACAGTTTTTGCAATATCAGCCCGCAAATCACTGGAAGGCTGGGGTTGGACTTTGGCAAGTGGATTACTTGATATAGTGATTGGAGCTTACTTGTTTACATATCCTGCAGTAACCATGGTAATATTGCCACTTATTCTTGGCTTCTGGTTATTATTCCGGGGCTTTTCTGCTATCGGTTTTTCATTCGATATAAAATCGTACGGTGATTCGAACTGGGGTTGGTTTTTATTACTTGCAATAGGAATTATTTTCTTTGCTATTATGATATTAACGGTTCCCGCTATTGGAGTCGCCAACATAGTAGCATGGACTGGACTGTCATTCATATTTGCAGGCGTATTCAGGATTATTCTTGCATTCAGATTGAAGAAATGGAAAAGTGCAATAGCTTAATTAAATGACTTCAACATTCATTCAGCGCATTTACAGAATCCCGGCCCGTACGCGGCTCATGTTCGCTTTGTTCTTTTCATTAATAACGTTTACCATCAGCGGCAGAACGCCTCTTTTTCTTTTTCAATTTTGGTATTATTCTGGTTAACCATCCTAAAAGCAGAAGTTCATGAGATAAAGTATATTGCCAAAAGAGAGGATTCCAGCCGTACCCTTGTTTTTATCTTCGTGTTGGCAGCTGCTGTGATCGGTCTTTTTGCCGTCATTTTTTTATTAAGAATTCTTCCTGACCGGAATGCGGCGGGGTACTGGTATCATATCGGTTTTTCGTTCTTTTCCGTCATTTTATCCTGGGCCCTGATTCATACCATCTTCACTTTTCGCTATGCCCACCTGTATTATACCTGTCGCAGGGAAGAGGAGGGCATAGAAAAGGAAGACGAAGGTGACCTGCAATTCCCAAATGAAGATTCGCCAGACTATCTGGATTTTGCTTATTTCTCATTTGTGATCGGCATGACCTTTCAAGTCTCCGATGTGGCAATCACTTCCCGCCAGATCCGGCATCTGGCACTATTTCATGGACTCATTTCTTTTGTATACAATACGGTAATCCTGGCACTGAGTGTAAGTATCATTGCAGAATTGGTACATAAATAAAGTCGGGGATCATTGTGGGAGACAGGCTTTTCTTTGTTCACTCAATAGTAGACATGAGTTGGTAAAAATAATGTTTCATGAATTTACAAGCTCATGAAAATCCGATCACCAATTGTAAAGGAAAGTGGAAACTCGCGAGTAACAAAAAAAGGCCTTTAGAAAAAGGCCCTGTCATTGATTATAACCACTTGACTGTGCAAGTGACCTTCTTTATTGTTTTGCAAATTCCTGGACGATTTCCATATCATCGTCATTTACACGAACCTTCCGGATGGATTTCTCATTATGGATTTCCACTATATAAAATGTCCGTCCGCCAACCAAGTCGATCTGATTTACATAAACGATTCTGGAATCGTAATAAACACTTTTAATCCTATCAGCGACCCCCTGATCCAGTTTGCCGCCATCATACCCGGAAGTCGTGTATATCCAATTTCCGTGGGGCGTGTAATAAGCCCTGAACAAAACACTATTCATAAAGAACCGGCACATAAGCAATTTGTCACCTAGAACAGACCATTCAGCTCCACTGGCCAATTGGTAGTCCCTTTTGAAATTTCTTTCCGCTTTCCTATTTAGTGCAACTGATTCGCCCGCGTGGACTTTAGATAATATGACGGATCCATCGTCAAGACTAGTTCGTGATCTGTTCATGGCAACCTGTGCTTGGCTATTAAAAAATGTCACAGAAAAAACAATTATTGCTACCAGCATGATAAGATTTGTCTTTTTCATTTTACAAGATTTAAATAGTTACAAATTTTGATTCGTTTCTGAAACAAATCTAAAGCGGCGATAAAGCATTTGCTAGCCAGAATGCGCATAATGCATCACAGCTGTGTAACCTGATGGTCTGAATGAGAAAAGGAATCCTTTAAAGTCGGTTTGGTTGTAGCTTTTGGAGTAACATTTCTTTGCGGGTGCGGGACACATCAATATGCGTTCCGTCGCTCATTACGAGGTAACCGCCCTCTCCTTTGACATATTTTTGAATTTCATTGATATTGACCAGGTAGGAATTATGAACACGTATAAAGGAGCGTCCTTCCAGTAGCTCCTCAGTTTCTTTCAAAGTGCGGGAAGCTGTTATTTTTTGTGTATTTTTTAAGTGAAAATTTGTATAGTTACTATCTGATGTGCAGCTGATTATAGAATCAATCTGTATCATCTGAAGGCCTTCCATGGTCGGAATGGCAATTTTGAGATTGGTATTAACTGGTTGATTTATCTTTTGTAATAATATCTCCAGTTGCTGGGGTAACGGCGGCTGTTGCCTTTGCAATACTTTCTGGACAGCCTTTTTTAATTCCTCGCGTTCAACAGGCTTTAATAAGTAATCGAGGGCACTAAACTTTATAGCTTTAATGGCATACTGGTCATAGCTTGTGGTGAAAACAAGGTCAAAATTTATTACAGGCAGTTTTTCAATGAGTTCAAATCCATTCATATGTGGCATTTCTATGTCAAGAAATACCAGCTGTGGATTTTGCAATGGTATGACTTTTAAAGCCTCAGCACCAGAGTTACAGATACCAGCAACCTCAACCTCCGGACAATATCGTTCAAGCAAAGTTTTTAAAGATTCGGAACTATGGAGTTCATCATCTACAATAATTGCTTTTAACATGGAATTGCAAGTTTAATCGTTAAACCGTTTCATCTGTCATTTCTTTATATCTTATTCTCAATAAAATTTTTGTACCCGCTGCATGTCCGGTATCATCATATAAGTCTTCAATAACAAAGTCATTGTCTGTAATTCCTGAATTCCCATTTATAAGAGCCAGTCGCTGTCTGGTTAATTGTATACCCATGGATTTTTGTTTTACTGCCGATTTACCCTCAGATGCTTGAGAAAATGAGCGGCCAACACCATTGTCCTCTATAACGCATACCAATATATTTTTTTCAACTCTTAGACGGATACCCAACCTGCCCCGATCCGTTTTATGCATCAGTCCATGCCAAATCGCATTTTCAACAAAAGGCTGGAGTAGTAGAGGAGGAATAAAGATTGAAGATGGATCCAAATTGGTTTCTATATCTATATTATAAGTGAAAGTATCATTAAATCGGAGTTTTTCCATTTCTAAATAGAGTCCTAACATTTCCAATTCATCTTCCAGGGCGATGTATGATTTTTTTGAATTATTTAAAACAGTTCTTATCAGTCTTGAAAATTTAGTCAGGTAATCAGAAGCTGCTTCCGTTTCATTTTTCAATACGAAGTCGTTGATGGAACTCAGGCAGTTGAAAATGAAATGCGGATTCATTTGGGCACGTAGGGCCTGCATCTCCAATTCTTTTTCCCAGCCCAGCTTACGCTCTTTTTCGATTAACCTTTTCCTCTGATATCTGTCAATAAAAAACACTCCGGTCAGGAAGGACAGAACGTACAGGGAATATGCCCACCAGGTTTTCCACCAGGGCGGGCGGATAATAATTTTAATGGAAGTCCCATCATTATTCCAAAGTCCTTCATTATTGCTGCCCTTTACCCGAAATGTATAGGTTCCCGGACCAATGGAGGTATAGTTCGCAGACCTGCGCGTACCGTTGTAAACCCAATCCTTATCAATGCCTTCCAGCTTATAGGCATATTGATTATTTTCTGAATATGTATAGTTCAATGCGGCAAATTCGAATGAGAAAAAATTCTGATCGTGATTCAGTTCAATTTCCTTAGTTTCATTGAGTCCCGGTTTTGGCTCATTAAATAATGTAAACTGGGTGATGACCACCGGGGGAATATAAAGATTGGGTTGTACTTTATCCGGATCAAAGGTTCGCACGCCTCCATCTCCACCTCTGAAATACAGAATACCGTCTCTCCCCTTGCAAAAGAACCATTTTATCTTGTCAGTTTTAGATTCATTCGGGTAATTGAAATTTGTAAATTTATTAGTAACCAGTGAATACCTGCATATTCCTTTTCCGGTTCCCAGCCAGAGATTCCCTTCATTGTCTTCCTGGATGGAAATTATCGAGTTGTCCATTAAGCCGTCCTTCTCTGTATAGGACGTGAATCGGTCCGTGGAGTCATTGTATTTGCACAGGCCACCTCCCAAAGTTCCAAACCAAAGATTTCCCGTGTGGTCTTTATAGATAGTTAATATGACATTAGAACTGATACCGGTGGAATCGGGATATCGAAATTTGTAGTGCTTAATTTTACCTGTACTGGGATCGAGACGGTCCGTGGCTACGCTACCGTGCCCGATCCAGATATATCCTTTCCTGTCCTCGCAAATACTGTTAGTCTCATTATCACTGATTCCATTAAAATTATTGGGACCATATCTAAAATAATTGAATTTTTCAGTTTCATAATCAAAGGAAATGATCCCATTGTTTGCGGTTCCAATCCATAAAAGGTCCCGGCGGTCAAGATAAATAAGTTCGCAAAATGATTTATTTACATTCTTAAATCTTGACTGATCGCCGATATAGTGGTCGAATATTCCGGTTTCAGGATCCAGCCTGTCCAGATTTCCCTCCCAGCTTAAAATCCAAATTTTTCCCTCACCATCTTCCGTAAGAGATTTGATCTTATCATTTCCGATACTGGTCGGCACCAGTGGATCATGATGATAATGAATGAATTTCCCGGTTTCCCTTTCCATAACATCAAGGCCTAGATCGGTTGCAAACCAAACAGCCCCCTTCTTATCTTCAAAAACAGACTGTACGTTATTACTGCTCAGCGAATTTTTATTGTTGGCAATATGCTTGAACCAACCGATCTCCGTCTGGTGTGGATCTATTTTATCAATACCGCCAGGACCAGCTATCCATATATTTCCGGCATGATCCACATCAGTCGTTGTAGGACCTAATCCACTTGCTATATCCTTGCCCAAACTATTGGCATCATCTGGTCTGTGATGGAAATGTTCAAATTTCTTTCTTTGTTTATCCAGGCGATCGATTCCGGATTGCGTGGGAATCCAAAGAAAACCGTCATGGTCCTCCGCAATCCTGCCATTGGCCAAACCATCAAAGGACAGCGGATCACCAGGCCTGTGAACGTAATGTGTAAATGTTCCCGTTTTTCTGTCCATCCGGTTCAGGCCACTATCCGTACTTACCCAAAAATCACCGGCCCTGTCCTCAAATATTGATTCCACTTCATTTCCGGCAAGGGAATTTGGATCCTCGGGATTATGTATGTAATGCCGGAACCGGATCTCTTCCGGTTTTCCCGGGGTTCCGGGCACTATGATTAATTGATGAAGACCCGATCTGTTGCCGATCCACAAATCCTTATTTCTGTCTTTATACATGCAAAGGATTCTGTCAAATCCTCTGAGATCTCCAGCTTTAGCCTGAAAGTCCATTTTAAAATCATTGTCCGAAAACGTTCCCGTAATCTTATTGAACCGCCTGAGCTCACCTGACCAGGAACCCACCCATAACATCC
>JBGPBW010000092.1:0-17210 GCA_041481385.1 Puia sp. | reverse complement strand
GTTAATATTGTATATTATTATTCAAAATCCCAAATCAGTCCCTCACTCCTGAATAGTTTGAACACCAAACTCAACAACAGTCTTCAGAACATTTTGATCGTGAAATCGGGAAGCTCAAGACCGCCGATAATTATTATTACGCGTGTTAATTAGTTATAGTAAATCTTCCAGGATGAGTCTGTTCACAAATGATTTTTCGCTTTAATGAGAAGTCCCTTTACTGTGAAACCCCCGGACCCAGGTAGGAGAAGCAACTATTTAGTTCTTTAGCAAGCCCGTTCCAATTCTTTTCAGGTGTTATCGCCATCAATTTAAACCGCATTTCAACCAGGTAGTCTGTGTAATTCCTCCGCAATGCAAGCATTTTTGCCTGCATGGGTTCGAAATCCTGCCGGGTAACTTTATATGGCCTTAATGTCTTCAGATACTGATAGTTCAATTCCAGGAATGCCTCAGAAAGATTGTCCCCCTTAATCACATATTCACCCAGGATTATCCTTGTTTTCGCTCTTCCGGCAGAATCGGGGATATATTTATTGCATGCGATGATTAATTTGTCCTGCAATTTCTGATTTGCCGCGAGTAGATTCTTTCGGACTTTCTGCGGATCCGGTTGCTTGATGGCCTTATTCATGATACTGTCCCATTCATTCGGGTGGATAAGTGACCTTACCTTTAGTTCTGAAGTCAGATATCCATCCAGTAAAACCGTAAGACCTACATAAAAACTGTCATACTGCTGCTTAAATTCCCCGGCTGTCGAACCCCGATTCATATTGAGCTCTACGAGCTTTTTGTCGTAAGTTTTCTTCGTTTGTTTTTGAAATTCCTCTTCACTTTTTTCTACCTGTTTAATAATTTTATCTATTCCCGATTTACGGTCCTTATCCTTCACGTAAATACCTACACTTTTCTCCAGATTTGGATTGAGCAGAAATGTTTCATGTCCACCACCAAATAGAATAAAATACATGGCTAATAAACCGACTATCATAAAAAAATGTTTTGTTGGATCTTTAGATTCGCCTTTCGATCGGCGGGTACTAAATATACTGATATCCGGTCACCTTTCCCTATCAGAATGTCATACTCTTAATATACTTTTTCAAAGGACAACATTCGGTAGTCATATTGTACCTGATCGGGTATAATTGGGCCGGTGTTTTAGTGATCCCATTTTTTCCGCTTCCTGTAAACAAATATGCCGTCCCTTAAAAACCGGACAGTTTTCTAAAGACCGTTTAGCCTTTTTCATTTTCAAAAAGGATGGATAACTTTATATTATGAAAACATCAGAAGGTTTTCTCTCAACCCTGGGTGCGCCAGCCAGGAGGGCCCTGGAGAATGAAGGCATTAAAAGCCTGAAGAAACTATCGCAGTATACAGAGGCCGACATTTTGCAATTACATGGCATGGGTAAGTCTTCAATCCCCAAATTAAAAGAAGCTCTAAAGTCAGCGGGGCTGAAATTTAAAGACGGCAAATAGTAATATCAATGCTTACTGCGGCTGTTTCATGACGTTGAACATCCAGCGGATGCCAAAACGGTCTTTGCATGTACCCCAGTATCCCCAGAACTCATCATGAGGTGCGACGCCATCCGTCCCGCCCACCGATAATTCTTTATATAATCTGTCGGCTTCCGCTGTTGTGTCGGGGTTCAGGCTGATGGTAAAATTATTGCCTTCGATCAGTTTATGTCCCATGCTTTCCAGCATGTCAGTTGCCATGATCATCGTTCCGCCCAGTATGGGCAGCGCTACATGCATGACTTTGTTTTTCTCGGCCTCCGGCATTGCCGGTGCACCTTCCCTCGGCGGTGCATCTTTCATCCGCATCAGCGGGCCGGCGAATTCGGTTTTGAATACTTTTTTGTAGTGGTTGAATGCTTCTTCAGCATTGCCCATAAAGTTTAAATAGATGGATACATATGCCATGGTAATCGTTTTTATTTTGATGAATCAGATTTTCAGAATCAGTTCTCTACACTACGCGGGACCGTCCCTTTCGAATTACAATTATCGTTCCCTGTGAATCGGACGACAAATATAATTACAAAAGAGCTTTGCTTTTTATTGTACCGGGGTGGTTTTGGTCTTTTAATTTCTTCCTGATAAATTCAGCTACCTCTTTTGATCCCAAGTTGATGGCCACTATTTTGCCATTACCGTCAATTAAAAAATTGCTGGGAAAATAGTGTATCCGGAGATCATCGATCGTTTTAGGGTTTGCCCTGTATTGGGCCCAGGAAAGCGGTTTCGTTTGTATAAGATGTTTCCAGGCTTTCACGTTGGCAGCACTTGAATCTTTATATCAAATCCTTTAACGTGATGCGTTTTATAGAGCTTCATATATGTTGGGAACTCGCTGATGCAGGCACCACAATGCGCGAACCAGAAATCAACCAGCGTATATTGTGATTTGTTTTTTTTGAAAGAATATTCTTTTTTTCTTCCGGTCATATCGATCAGGTCCAGATCCGGAAGTATCTTACCGGTATCAGTAAGAGCCAACTGAGCCAGGTCGTTCCGGATCAATTTCCCGGTCTCGGATTTTTTAATTTTTTCCGACAGAACATTAAAAGCAGAGTCCAGCCATTTGCAATAACCATTTCCTAAGTAATCTGAAATTTTCCAAAGAGCAACATAGGAATCAGGATTCTTCAGCGCGTAACGATATAGATATAATTTTTTTAATTCCCACCTTCGGTAATCGTCATTTACTGTATCTATCAGCAAAAATGCAGCCGTGCGATAAGAAGAATTGTATTCTAACTGGGCTGCATTTTGTATATCGATCTCTTCTCTCAGAGAATCCACGTGACATTCTATTTGCTGATTTCCCTGAGTAATATAAAAACGGTCGGTAATATATACCTGGTCTCCCGAAGAAAATTTGAGCATAATATAAATTGGATATGGGAGTTTTCCCTGAATCATGAATTCCCCCCTGGACACCGGGACCGGTTTAAAATCCGCCAGCCCCGGGTAATCTCCATCATAACCACCGGAAAAGATCACCACCAATCCGCTATCCCTGTCGATATGACCTGCTAAGTGAAATGAATCTGTTTGTCCACTGCAAGGGAAAAAGTAAATAACAGCAAATATTGAAAGTAGTATTTTCAAAATGGGGGCCGTACCGTGTTGGTATTTTCTGATGAGTATTTAAAGATATACTTTTAGGTGGATGATTTTACCAGGTGTAAAGTTTTAGGAGTTTATTATGGGTGCGTGTTTTAGGCAAATAACGATTGTTACCGGCATGGGTGTATTGCGCTGGCAGGAATTTTCGTCGGCTATAAGTAACTGGAGCATATTTAAAAAAAATGCCCCGGTTTTCTCCGGGGCATTATCATTGTATAAAACTGTTGATTAAGGGACCGCTTTCCTGTAAGATTTAATCACTTGCAGCAAGCATGTGTTGCTGAATGGCCGGCTTATCCGATTCGGCTATTTGTGGTGGCCCCAGGTTTATCGTCAGTTTGTTCAGTTTTCCCGTGAATGTAAAGGGTACCTGGTAGTCTTTGTCGTCAACAGCTGTGCGAAGATCGACCCCGACATCAAAGGTTTCATCAATCGTCATGAGAAAAGGAATGGTATGTGGAATTTTATTGGAGGCCACTTCTTTTCCATCTACTTTTAAAACACCTGTTCCGCCTTTTCCAAATCCAGGTCCTTCGTAAGAAAACGAAAATTCGATGGTATGTTTTCCGGGAGTCAGTGCCTGTTTGCCTTCCCAGCGGAACCTGACCAGGTCGACCATATTATAAACGAATACCGGTTTGCTCTTCAATAAATACAAACCATATCCGCCAAACCTTCCACCCAATGTATTGATCATGCCTTCAGCTCCGCCGGAAGGAATGTCCACATCGGCTGTTATAGAATAAGATTTATTCAAAATGCTGGGTGCATCACTGGGTGGAAGTCCAGCCATTTCACCGGAATAGGTGAATACACTGCGTCCTGCGGTGGCGCTGGGTCTTGGCGTGATGATTCGTTCGAGCACTGAATTATCCAGAGGAAATACATTGTATTTCGAAGCTTCCACCATGAATAAATCCTTCATGTCACGAAGTTTGTCCGGCATTTTTGCAGACAGGTCATTACTTTCGGAATAGTCTTCGGATATATTATACAATTCCCATTTGTATCCATTCACCACGTCATCCGGTAGTTTGACCGTGCCCAATAACCAGGGAGCAACCGGAGGCGTTGTGCAAGCGACCCATCCGTCGTGATAGATGGCGCGGTTGGCAAACATTTCAAAATATTGGGTAGAACGTTTTGACGGAACATTCGCATTTGCCGCATCAAAAGTGTACGCCATACTTACACCTTCAATCGGCTTTTGTGCAATACCGTCCACCATATCCGGTGCAGGAATACCGGTAGCTTCGAGAATGGTGGGCACAATATCTATCAAATGATGAAACTGAGTTCTGATACCACCCACATCTTTAATATGACCGGGCCATGAAATGCACATGCCCTGTCTTGTGCCACCGAAATGCGAAGCAACCTGTTTGGTCCACTTGAAGGGCGTATCAAAAGCCCAGGACCAGGCTACGGACATATGCGGATAGGTAGATGAAGATCCCCATTCGTTATAATGTGCAAGCTGTTCGGCGATAGGCAGATTGAGGATCGCATTGTAGGCTGTCATCTGGTTGAACGTGCCTTCTGTTGTTCCTTCCGCGCTGGTACCATTGTCACCACTGATATAGATAATGATGGTATTATCCAGCTTGCCCAAATCTTCAACAGTCTGAATTACCCTTCCGATTTCATTATCCGTGTAAGCTGCGTAAGCAGCAAATACTTCCGCCTCATGTGCGTAGAGTTTTTTCTGGTCTGCTGTTAGCGCCTCCCATTTAGGTAATTCAGAAGGCCATTGAGTGAGTTCAGTATTTGCCGGAATCACACCCAGTTTTTTCTGGTTCGCAAAAATCTGTTCACGCATCGCATTCCATCCCATATCGAATTTGCCTTTAAATTTATCGATCCATTCTTTTGTGGGTTGATGAGGTGAATGGGTTCCTCCCGGCACGTAGTAAACAAAAAAGGGCTGGTCAGGAGAAGCCGCATTGAGCCGCTTCATATGATCAATGGCTTCATCAGCCAGGTCCGTAGTCAGATTATATCCGGGTTTGCCGATCCAGGGAAAAACCTGGGTGGTATTTCTAAAAAGGTAGGGCGTCCACTGATCGGTTTCTCCACCCATAAACCCATAGAAATATTGAAAGCCCATGCCCACCGGCCATTGTTCAAAAGGCCCCGCATCACTGTAAACATAAGCGGGCGTATTGTGATTCTTGCCAAACCAGGATGTAGAATATCCATTTTCTTTCAGGATCTCACCGATGGTAGCGCTTTCCGGACCGATCACAGAATTATATCCCGGGTAACCGGTGGACTGTTCCGAAATGATTCCGAATCCTACGGAATGGTGATTCCTTCCGGTAATCAATGCAGCACGCGAAGGTGAACACAGTGCGGTGGAATGAAATTGCGTATACCGCAATCCGGCCTTGGCTACCCTGTCCATCGCAGGTGTAGGTATTAATCCGCCGAAGGTGCTGGTGACCCCATAACCCTGGTCGTCGGTCATGATGAGTAAAATATTTGGCGCACCTTTTCGGGGAACGATCCGCGAAGGCCAGTATGGTTTGGAATCTCTCGCACTCAGATTAATAGTGCCTCCGAATTTTTGAGCCGGAGCGGGTAGATAATTTCCATCGATTGTAGTGGTGGCGCCCGGCGATCCCGGCGTGCCGGTGGTTTGCTGTTGTGCTTTACAATATTCTGCGCCAGAGACTGCAATCATTGTAATAGATAACAATATGACCTTCATCATATCTGATCTTTTGATAAGCATAGTTGTGCTTTTGGTGATTAAATTGAAGTAGTAAGGTGGGATTATTGATAAAAGGTATGATCTGAAATAAACTGTTCGGCCTGATTATGATCAGATAATCGTATGATTTTAATCATGCAAGTATTTCGGGGATAAATGTATGTTTAATCTTTTCAGATAGCCCTGAAAATCCGCGTTTAACAGTTAAACCAAAAGAATCTCCGTTCTGATAATTTTTCAGAAAAAGACTTTGTTATCAGGACTAAATTTTCACCGCATGGTAATAATGATTCTCACCTTCGTCTTCGAATTCTTCAACCAGCGATAATCCCGACGCTGTTAATAATTCTTTGTACCGCTCTGCCCCAAGTGATATGGAATGCTGTTCCGTCATGGCATCTTTCCATTCTGCTTTTTTGGCTGTAGCAGTAAATAATAATTTCCCCCCGGTAGGCAGGGTCCCAGCCACTTTTTGAATTATTATTTCCTGGGTTTCCCTTGGTAAAAGAAACAACAACCCCCAGGAAACGATAGCGTCAAATGTTCGATTGAAAAATAATGAGTCTTCAGCTGCCTCACACGCAATATGAGCATCGGGAAAATTCTGCCGGAAAGTTTTAACCATCGTCCGGGATGCATCAATTCCATAAACCGTCATGTCTTCATCCATCAACACCTTCGAAATCGGGATACCCGTTCCGCATCCGAGGTCTAACACCTCAGCATGTTGCGGCAGTGTCCGGGCCCAGTTACGAACAAAGGAAGCGCCAATGCCGTTGACTGCTTGCCCTCGACCCTTGATAAAAATAGTCGCTATCCCCTCATATCCGTTTGATTTGTCCATTAATTTTCAGGCCTTGTGATGGCTTTGCCTGCCAGATATTGTTTCCATGGATTCCAGTAATGGTCGTGCCAGCCTTTGTCAAGATCTTGGCCTTTTCATCAGGAACATGGGCATGAAACACATGCAAAACCGCATCTTTCCCTTTTTTGTTCAAAGGATAAGACTAGGAGTTTAAAGTTAAACAGAATTACCATGAAAGGTCTGTGAGGGGAGTCATTAAGTCAGGGGAATACTCGTGTCCTGTTGCTGTATACCCGTCAGTTCAATACTTGATTTCCACAATTCGGCCTGGTAGACTTTGTTGTATGAGTCGACAGAGGATTGGGTTACTTTCCCGTCAGAATAATAAATTCCATTTAAATGCCTTAGTTCCTTACTAAAAGCCAGATTTGCCAGTCTGCTTCCTGATGTTTCAGGTGAATTTGTGTTTTTGCGGAAATATCTCATCAGGGGCATTATATTTTTCCACGCGAAACGCAGTGGTGCAGGATAAGTTTTGGCAAGTCCGGTGCCTGGTGTTAATCCCGGGTCGAAGGCATTTACCCGGATGTTTTTATCAGCTAATTTTTCGTGCAGGATGTAGGCGGTCATTACATTGCACAATTTTGAAGTTGAATATCGCCTTTGTCCGGCGATCTTTTCCTTTTCTGAATTTTCTTCCGGAAAAGCCAATGCTTTGCCTGTTGTGAATACCGGGGGTTCGATGGCTGTTTTAGATGCCGGGTCGTGTGTGTCACTCGCTGTAAATGTTATGGATCCGTTTTTTTCTATAAAGGGCAACAATAACAAGGTCAGATAAAATCCCCCCAAATGATTTGTCCCGAAGCTGATCTCAAATCCGTCTTTTGTATAGGCTGTCCTTCCGATGTTCTGCAATCCGGCATTGTTTACCAATGCGAAGATGGACGGATCTGGTAATTGTAAAAAAGCTTTTTTAAATTCCCTGATGGATTCCAGGGAAGCCAGATTCAGCGGCAGACAGACCAGGTTTTTATGGTTTGTCTTTTCTTTGATTTTTTGAACGGCTTCATCGCCCGCCTGAAGATTTCTGCAGGCGAGAATTATTTCGTTATTGGGTGCAATGTTCGCCATCCGCATGGCACAGGCAAAACCTATTCCGCTATTTGCTCCTGTGATGATGATTGATTTCATTTTCTTTCCTTTTGATAAACGTTACAAAATTGGGACGATAAAAAATGAAATCATTTGCCATTTGGCAAAAAACGTCTACCGTATGTTTTTTCTGATCCGGCTCAGGGAAGATTGGGTGATGCCCAAATAAGAAGCCAGATACGACAAAGGAATCCTGTTGGCCAGTGTGGGAAAATTGGTAAAGAAACTGAGATATCGTTCTGTGGCATCTTCTGCCAGCATCGAACTGATCTTATTCACTTTTTCTACCAACGCCTTGTTCATTATTTTATTGATGATATCGTCCCAGATCAAAATGGTCATGGACAACGCTTTCATCGCTTCTTTGGAAAAAACGATGAACTTGCAATCCGTGATGGCCTGTATATATGCCGAAGAAGGAATGCTCTGACTATAGCTGGTGATATCCACGATGAAATGAGTTTCGTCAATGAAATACTTGGTGATTTCATCACCTTTGTTGTTATAATAGCAGATTCTGACAATGCCCTCCGTCAAAAAAGCAACCTCGCGGGGAATTTTGCCGGCCTCCTGAAAATATTCGTCTTTTTTAATTTCCCTGGAAACCCCCTTGCCCTTTATTAAATCAATCTGCTGCTGATTTAAGTGAGCGAATTGAAGAAGGTAATCGATGAGATCTGTCATGACTGCAAATTGGCAAATATTTGCAAAACATCATTTGTCATTTGGCAAATACGTCCTTCCCGGCCGTTCTAAAAGGAACTCAAAAGGGTTTTGGGCTGGTAACAGGCGTCCCCGAAACCCTCCGTTATCATATCCGTTTCGGATTAATTTCAGGTTAACCTGACATTTAACTGTTAAATGTCTTTTTGTCTCCGGTTCCGGACTTAATAACTCTACATTTGGATACACTTGATTTCTGCCGATGACCCCCTCTCAGCTATTTAATTCCACCCTGCTTATTTGATTCGTACTTCGAGAGAAATTGTAACAAGGAACTGCCGCGAAAACTTAAAATCCGGAGGCATTATTTTCATTGAATCATAATTCAGTTCACTCAATTTAAAAAGCACAGTTATGACTAATCGACCGCTCAGATTAAATCACCTAAAGGCTGTATGTTTTGCCTTGCTTTCATTGCTGTTGAATGTGACGGCCAATGCACAGCAAAAAAAGCCGAACATTCTCTTCATTATGGGTGACGATATCGGCTGGATGCAGCCCAGCTGTTACCATCGCGGACTGATGGTTGGAGAAACGCCCAATATAGATCGTCTGGCGACCGAAGGCGCAATTTTTATGTGTTATTACGCCGAGCAGAGTTGCACTTCCGGGCGAAATGCCTTTTTCACGGGCATGCACCCCTTACGCACGGGCATGATTCCACCACAACTTCCGGGAAGTCCGTCTTATCTGCGGCCCGGAACACCTACAGTCGCCAAATTCCTGCTGGATCAGGGTTACACAACAGGTGAGTTCGGCAAAAATCACCTGGGAGATCATCCTGATGCCCTGCCCACTGCGCATGGCTTTCAGGAATTCTGGGGATATCTCTATCACCTGGATGCTATGCAACAAGTGAGTTTTCCTGACATCAACAAAACAGCACTTGAACAAGGAATTGCACCCCCATGTAAGGTGGTTCCAATTCCCGGGGTACCTCCGATTCCAGGTGAGGTTGATCCAAAAACAACTACCTGTCTGACACCCCCACGCCCTGTGTTATGGATGAAGTCATCGGATGGCACGGCAAAAAACCAAACCGGCAAGGATGAAGGTCCGCTGACGCTGGAAAGATCAAAGACTGTGGATGAAGAAATTTCATCACACGTGATCGACTTCTTGGATCGCAACGATCCAAAGAAAACCGGTAAACCATTCTTTGTATGGTACAATCCTGCACGGATGCACATCACCACGGTGTTGTCACCAAAATACCAGGCCATGATCGGTGAACCCGGCGGCAAGGACTGGGGTGCTAATGAAGCCGGAATGAAACAGATGGACGACAATATCGGATACGTTTTTAAGAAACTGGAAGACATGGGTGAAATGGATAATACCATTATTGTTTTTACCACCGATAACGGTGCTGAAGTAATCACTTATCCCGATGGCGGTGTCACTCCATTCAAAGGTGGCAAACTCACTACCTGGGAAGGTGGTATGCGCGCGCCCTGTGTCGTTCGCTGGCCCGGTCACATCAAACCGGGTACAGTGCTGAATCAAATGTTCGCCTCCCTGGACTGGTTGCCCACTCTTGTTGATATTGCAGGAGGGGCTAAGGGCAATGAGTTAAAAGACAAGATTGAAAAAGGTGCTTATCCAGGGATAGTCAAAACAACCCTGGATGGTGTCGATCAAATCGACTACCTCACCGGCAAGTCACCAAAATCTGCCCGTGATGTATTCTTTTATTACTCCAATTCCACACCATCTGCCGTTCGGTATAAAAACTGGAAGATGTATTATACCATGTCCCCCACCAGCCCGACCGGTGCGATGGGCCCGAAAGAAACCTATGGATGGACAATGATTGACAATATCATGCGTGATCCTTTCGAAATCGCAGGTGGTCTCGATGATCCAAAATCAGCGCTCGGAGTTGGCGGCGCGCTGGCATCTCCCAGCACTGCTTATTTATACGACTGGAACATATTGCCCCTTGGTCAGTTGTTATGGGAGAAAGAACTCTTCTCTTATATAGCATTCCCTCCGTTGCAGGCGCCTGAAACCTACAACCTGAGCGGGATCCTGAGAGAAGTGCAGGCTGCGGGTCATCCGAGTCAATAAAAATTCTGCTGGCATTAAATTGAATCAGGCAGGCGGCATCAATGTGCCGCCTGCTTTAATTTTGGAGAATGAATTAAACCAATCGGTGATCTGATATTAAAGAAACAGAGCGATGAAAATATTGATCGTCGAAGATGAAAAGGAACTGTGTAAGAGCATGGTGACTTACCTTAAAACTGAAAATTACCACTGTGATGTGGCGAACAGTTTTAAAGAAGCCATGGAGAAAACCGAGTCTTTTGATTACGATTGCATTTTATTGGATATTTCACTTCCCGATGGTAACGGCCTGCAGGTGTTAAAAGAACTGAAAGCCAATCGCAGAACGGATGGTGTGATCATCATTTCCGCGCTCGACGCGATGAGTGATCGCATAGCCGGATTGAACCTGGGTGCGGACGACTACCTGGCCAAACCCTTCCACCTGCCGGAACTGGCCGCCCGCATCGCTTCCGTCATTCGCCGGAGAAGGTTTGAAGGAAACAGTATCATTACCCTGAATGAACTCAGCATCGATACCAACGCGAAAATAGCCACTATCTACGGCAAACCGGTCGACCTCACCCGTACAGAATATGATTTACTGCTTTACCTGGTGACCAATAAAAACAGGGTGGTCTCCAAAAATGCAATTGCTGAACGCATTTCCGGAGACGAAGCCGAAGTGTTTAATAATTTTGATTTTATTTACGCACATATGAAAAATCTGAAAAAGAAACTGAGTTCTGCGGGAAGTACAGATTATATCAAAGCCGTCTATGGCATGGGTTATAAGTTCGAAATATAATGCGCCTGTTAAAAAAAACCATAACCGCTTATTTTATTTATTCAGCCATCCTCTTGCTGATCGCTGTTCCCGTTTTCTATTTCGAGCTGAAAAAACTCATGGTTCAAAACGTGGATGAACAGTTGGTGACCACCAAGACACTGATCATTCCGCAACTGACAAATAACATCATGAACCACCGGGAGAATAATTTGGTCTATTCAGGATATGAAATTCATTATGAGAAAAAACAACCGGATAATGGAACAGATTCCATCTATACCGGTGAGATCACCGGCCCTGATCCCGATCAGTTTTCAACAAACCGCATACTGGTTTCCCATTTTTATATTAACCAGGAATTTTACAACCTCCATATAACGACTTCCCTGGCTGATAAATATGCACTGGCAAAAAGAATCATCTGGGTGATCGCTTTTCTGCTCATCGTATTGTTATTGGGCCTGCTGATATTGAACCGGGTGTTGACGAAAAAGATCTGGCAGCCATTCTATAATACTTTAGGGCGATTGAAGAATTACCGGTTAGACCAGCAACCCGTTCTGAAGCTGGAACAGTCCCCGGTCAGTGAATTTGATGATTTGAACCATGCGATAGAATCTCTTTTAACATCGAGCCACCAGGCTTATCAGAGTCAAAGGGAATTTATCGAGAATGCATCGCACGAATTGCAAACCCCACTGGCCGTTTTCCAATCCAAACTGGAATTGCTGATGCAGACCAAACCACTGAACGAAGAACAGGCATCACTGATCGCGGATCTTGCTGGCACCAGCAAACGAATGTCCAGGTTAAATAAGGACCTGATATTACTGACTAAAATAGATAACGATCAGTTTCTGGAAAAAGAATCCCTGTCTGTTAAAGAAATCTTAGAAAAACTGATCAGGCAGTTTGAATTTCAGATTAACAATCAGTCGATCCGGCTCAATTTTCTCGATGAGCAGGATATCCGGATCGAAGCCAACAGAACCCTCATCGAAACCATGCTCAGCAACCTGCTCTCCAATGCCATCCGCCATAACCTGCCCAATGGATTTATTCAGATTACGATTTATGAAAAGGAACTGACTATTCAAAATTCAGGAAGGGCTTCATCCCTGGATACCCAAAAGCTGTTCAGGCGTTTTCAAAAAGACAGTCCCGATACAGAGAGTATCGGGCTGGGCCTGGAGATCGTGAATAAAATCTGCACCTTGTATCATTATTCCATTCAATATCAGTTCAGCAACCAGATGCACATATTCAGTGTGCGGTTCTGACCCTTCATGTGAAGGCTTAGTTAAATCTCCTCGTTTTAAAAATTTGTCTTCAGATCCCAAAGGAAAATTCAGAAATATTTCAGGATTGCATCCAACATTTACCTTCTCAAACAAATCAATATGGCAAAATCATTTAAGATATTTTTTTCTTGTCTGGTCATTGTATTAATGGCTGTTGGTACTACACTGATGCTCAAAAACTGGAACAGGGTGTACGGAAACAATGCTCAGGGTGGTGACAAAACCGCTGTTTTTCAAACCGGGTATACCGAAACAAAATCCCTGGCGCCGGTTGACTTTGAAAAAGCCGCAACTGCCGCCGTTCCTTCAGTCGTACATATTAAAACAGTCATCAAAGGCAATGCGACTGCAGGTAATGAACACCGGCAAAATCCCTTTGGTGACGAAGGGAATGATTTTTTCAGGAAATTTTTTGGTGATAATGGTGGTCAGCCCCAGCAGCAACCTGACCAGAGGGCTTCGGGTTCAGGAGTTATTGTAAGTGCAGACGGTTATATCGTAACCAATAATCATGTGGTGGATGGCGCTTCAGAAATTTCAGTCACTTTAAATGACCGGAAGAGTTATTCAGCCAAGGTGATCGGCACTGATGCCAACACGGATCTGGCCCTGATCAAAATTGACGGTCACAATCTTCCCATAATGCCTATGGGAAATTCAGACGATGCCCGGCTGGGACAATGGGTATTGGCCGTCGGATATCCGCTGAATCTGGATGTGACTGTTACAGAAGGCATCATCAGTGCCAAGTCCAGGAATATCGGCATCAACAGGCAAGGCGCTGCGCCGGTTGAATCTTTTATTCAGACAGATGCTGCCGTTAATCCGGGCAGCAGCGGCGGCGCGTTGATCAATACAAATGGCGAACTCATCGGAATCAATGCGGCCATCGCTTCGCCAACCGGTTCTTATGCAGGTTATGCCTATTCCATTCCCTCCAACCTGGTAAAGAAAGTGATTGAAGACATTCTGAAATTTGGTTCGGTGCAAAGAGGTTACCTCGGCATCAGCATGGCTCCGCAACAGATGGATGAAGCAAAGAAAAAAGAATTGGGCATCAACGACGATGTAAACGGCGTATGGATAGCAGATGTTGATCCTAAGGGTGCGGCAGCAGAAGCCGGCCTGAGAAAAAGCGATGCCATTATTAAAATTAACGATGTACCTGTATCCACCAGTTCCCAGCTTGCTGAACAAATTGCCCGTGATAAACCGGGAGATAAATTAAAGATTACTTACCTGAGAAATGGAAGCGAAAACACAGTGGACGTTGTGCTGAAGAATAATTTGGGAACCTTTGCCAGTCAGAAAACTGCGGCTATCGAATCACTGGGCGCTGAATTTGCTGCGGTCAGTGAAGAAAATGCGGCAAAAATGGGCATAACAGGTGGCGTTCAGGTTACGAATATCCATGACGGTATCATCAGCAATCAGACCAGGATGCGTCCCGGTTTTGTAATCACCAAAATCGGCGATCAAAATATTAAATCCGTGGAAGATCTGAAAGAAGCATTAGCCAATCAGCCGACCAACTTCCAGATCCAGGGTCTGTATCCGGGAAGCAGTGAAGTGTATTATTATGGTATCAATGATTTTAAGAAGTGATCAGTTGCTTGTTCGTGTAAAGTGGGGCCTCCTTACATAAGGGGGCCTTTTTGTTTTTTTACACTTTCAAGGGCCATTTGAAATTTCGCGGCGAAACCATCGTCGACGCCAGTATAAAGATAATATCGTTATCAATATAAGAACCTAAAATTTGGTATATGTAGACCTTACTATCGTGAGTAAAACGAACTGATTTTGGTATCCCCAATACCTTCCATTCTCATATCCGCTTCGATGGTTTCAAAACTGCCTTTGGGCAAACTGTATTTTAATTTACCTTCTTTAAGATAATGCAGCCAGTCGCAGGAATCATGAAGCGTAGAAAATATATGCGATGAAATAATAACTGTTTTACCGAGACCCTTCAGACCGGTTAAGATCTCCTGGATCATCAGATTGCTGGATATATCAACACCGTTAAACGGTTCATCCAGAATAAATACTTCATTTTTTTGCAGAAGCAAACCCGTTATGGCTAATTTCTTTTGCATGCCGGTAGAATAGATTTCGGCGTATTTATCCAGGGGCAGGTCGAAAATATTATATAGGCGTATGTCCTTTCTGCTAACCCCTCTTGCATTGCATAACAGCACCAGGTATTCGTATCCGGTCATATTGGATAGAAAATAGGGGATTGTCGGCAGATAGCCCACCTGGTTTTTCAAAATCCCACCGTCGTATTCAATGGTTCCTGTAAACTCTTCCAAACCGGATATGCATTTGAAGAGTGTCGTTTTCCCGGATCCATTCCTGCCCACCAATCCGTGTACCTCTCCTTTTTGAAAAGTCAAATGAATGTCCTGCAACACGGGAGCCCCGTCGTAGGACTTGGAAATCAAATCGACTTTTATCATTTTAGATAAACATTTAGTCTGCGCAATGCCTGGTAATATAAATTGGGAATTACAAATAGTAATAAGGGTGGGCATAACATAGAAACGATCATCTGGATTTTCTGGGACAGAGTGGAAGGAGCCGGATAGTTTACAAATACCGATAAGATAACCACGATCAAATAAAGGAATCCGATCAGCAAAACAACAGAAGTCCAAAAACCCATGACCGGCCAGGTGATGAACAGTGGGATGGCAACGATCAGACTAAGCCATAAACTATATAATAAGCCGGTCTTTATTTTGTTCTGTAAAAATTTCTCCGGCGACTGGGCATGAATCCAAACGTAGAATATGGGATCGTTAACCGAATAAAAACTACAACAGATCAGGAACAGCATCAACAGAGCAAATATGCCCAAATTGAAATTTCTATAATAAACCGCTATAGCGGTCAGAATGAAAATAGCCAGTAACAGGATATAGCTGCGACGGAATCCGGTGGTGAATTCATAGGGCCTTGCGGAAAAAGGAGAGGGTACCACGAAATCCGGGCGGCTGACTTTATTAAAAAAGGAAAGCAGGATGGCAGCTGCCCCCGTTAAGAAGGATATTAAGTACTGTTTTTGAATGAATAAGAAAATACAAAATGGAAACACACAGATCACATTCTCCAGGAGTCTGATCATAAAGTAATGCTTCTCCAAAAAAGTGATTTTCAAAAACTCGTTGCGTGAGTTATTTCCAAGCGGGACTAAGTAAAGCAGTGCTAGAGATGGATAGATGTATTGGGGATAAGGTATCTTTTTGAAAAAAAGGAAGGACATGAAAATAAACAATGCGATGCCCGAAACGAGACCAACCCATGGATTTACGCCCAAATCCCGAATCATTCGAAGCACCCTTCTGCATTGAAGTTCAAAATAGTATTTCATTTAATTATTGCATATGGCTAAAATTAGATTAAAATAATCATGCGGCTCCACCATTCAAACTGAGTCTCGACCCGTTTATCAGGATTTTGACGATTATTATGAAATTGTATAACTTTAAATACATTAAGTTGAGGGTACAGTTTGAAAAAAATCATACCGATATTTTTACTGGCATTATTCGGGTTTAACTGCATCGGTTACCGGGTGCTGATTTCATGTTTTGAAATTAATGCTGATCAACAGCTGGAGGCACAATTGGACAATAATAACTACGACGAATCAGAACTGATTTCTGTCAAGGTTCCTGCTGAGCATCTTTCTTACTATAAAAGTTCAGAACAATTTGAACGGGTTAACGGCCAGATCGAAATGAAGGGCTTTCAATATAGCTACGTCAAACGCCGCCTCTACAACGATTCCATTGAAATGCTTTGTATCCCGAATCAAATGGCGATGCATTTAAAAAATGCAGCAAATGATTTTTATAAGCTGGTGAATGATTTACAACACCCGGGTCAGCAGAAGAAACCCGCTTCGCACACATCTAAAAACCTCGCGGGAGATTATTGTACCATACATGGGCTGTTCCAAATAGACAATCTGGTTTATAGCAGTCAGAAAAAGACTTTTTATTATACCGCGGTGCTGCTTTCAAATTCTTCTGCTACCGATGAACGCCCGCCGGATTTAATTGCCTGATTCTCCTTCTCCACTTGTATGGCTGCAAATACCCCATCTGGGATTATTAATCATTTAAACGAAAATTCATGCATATTCAAACTGAACCAATCGGAAGTATCCCGCGTCCGGTTGAATTGATCTTAGGGATGAAGGCCCACGCTATGGGACAAATGAACGATCGTGACCTCCAGCATCTATATGACAAGGCCGTTTCCGAAACGATTAAGAGTTTCGAAGCAACGGGTTCACCTGTCATTACAGACGGTGAACAAACCAAACCGAGTTTCGCAACCTATCCCATTCAGGGTTTGCAAAATTTGGCTCCTGAAGGCGTAACCATTCCTTTTGCAGACGGACATACCCGGCAATTGCCTAAACTAACCAGCGGACCTTTCCATTATCAAACTTATGCAGACGTTTACCTTAAAAAAGCAAAACAACTCACTAAGCTCCCGGTTAAGCAGGCCGTCATCTCGG
>JBGPBW010000091.1:0-17358 GCA_041481385.1 Puia sp. | reverse complement strand
TGACTTCTATTTACAATTATCTGAATGACCGGTTGGGATTCAGTTCTTATAAAACCGGTGCTGCTTTTTTCATCCTCTCCCGGGTATTGGGCGCAACGGCACGACTTTACCTGGTCGTCAATATTTTACAGGAAGCTATTTTATCAGGATTTCACATTCCTTTCTGGCTGACAACGCTAATCATTTTGCTGATGATCTTATTGTACACTTATGAAGGCGGCGTGAAAACCATCGTATGGACCGATACGCTGCAAACCTCCTGCATGTTGGGAGGTATGGTCATTTGTGTCATTTTTATATTGCAACATCTAAACCTAAACCTGTCCGGAGCTTTGCAGGCCATGCAGGAAAAAGGCTATTCCAGAATTTTCTTTACGGATCCCGACAGCAAGTTATTTTTCGGAAAACAAATCTTAGCCGGAATGTTTATCACACTGACCATGACGGGCATGGATCAGGAAATGATGCAGAAAAGTATCTCTGTAAAAACATTGAAGGATTCCCAAAAAAACATGGTCGTACTGGGATTCATCATGCTGGTTGTGATTTTTCTTTTTCTTTTCCTGGGCGGATTATTATACCTCTTTGCATCTTCTGAAAACCTTTCAGTTACCGGCGACCATTTATTTCCGGAACTCGCGCTGCATCATATGCCTCCGTTCATCTCAATTATTTTTATCATAGCCTTGATTTCTGCCCTTTTCCCCAGTTCGGATGGAGCTATTACAGCACTTACCGCTTCATTCTGCATTGATATCCTGGGCATCAATCGAAATGAACGTTTGGATGACGTGACCAGAAAAAAAATCCGCCAGCGTGTTCATCTTGTTTTCATTGGAATCTTCCTCATTTTTGTATTGATCTATAAGTGGATTTCCAGCGATAGCATGATCGGAATCATCCTAAAAGTGGCCACTTACACTTATGGTCCGCTCCTGGGTCTTTTTTCCTTTTCTATTATCACAAAACGAACGCTGCGACACAAATGGGTGCCATTGGTTTGCATCCTTTCACCCGTTTTATGTTTTTTTCTGGATAAATACCAGCAATACGTGTTCGGAAATTTTAAGATCGGGCTCGAATTGCTTCTCATCAACGGTATCCTCACTTTTACGGGACTTTTTGTTATTAGTCGAAAACCTGAGATCAGATCCAAGGCGTCATTTTGATCCCGGACATCAACCCTGATGCACCCGATTCCTCCGCTTTGCCTCCCCGGATTCCGGGGATCCAATCCGAACCCATTCCGAACCCAATCCGAACACAACAGGCAGGATCGGGGTATTTTCGGGGAGAATATGCGGTTAGTCTCCCGTTTTTGAGAATACCGTCACAGGTTTTGGAGAACACTGTCACATTTTTGAACAAATTGGGGGGGGTCTAAGTATTTTTGCATTATGGACTTAATTCATCCTTTGGCGCAATCCTATGCAGAGAAATACTCGCCACAGGAGAATCCCGAGCTCTTTGAAATTGAAAGCCGCTCAAAACTTCACCCGCACGCTCATATGCTCAGTGGAATGCTGCAGGGTAAGTTCCTGGAAATGATCAGCTTAATGATCGGCCCAACTTATATTCTGGAGATTGGCACTTTCCTGGGTTACGGCGCCATTTGTCTTGCCAGAGGCCTGAAACCTGGAGGAGAACTGCATACTTTGGAAAACGATGAAGTATCCGCCCGAATCGCCCGGGAAAACTTTAAGAATTCTGAAACAGGGAATAAAATAATTTTACACACTGGAAACGCGTTAGAGTTACTCAATAGAATTGACAAACCCTGGGATTTGGTCTTTCTTGACGCCGATAAAACGGGATACCTGACTTACTACGAGGCGTTGGTACCAAAACTCAGGTCCGGGAGTATGATCCTGGCAGACAATGTGCTGTTTCATGGTCAGGTTTTGGAGCAACCGGTTAAAGGGAAAAACGCCCTTGCGATCCAGGATTTTAATGAACGGGTGAGAAATGATGGACGGGTTGAAAAAATGATGTTAACCCTGAGGGATGGCGTTTATCTGATCCGGAAAAAATAAAACAGGCATGAACGTAAGATTTTGGTTATGGTTAGGAATGATGACGCTGACTAAAACATTGTCAGCCCAAAATCCGGATCAGGTTACTCAATATATTAATGCTTACAAATTCCTTGCGATTTCAGAAATGCAAAGATCAGGTGTGCCGGCCTCCATTATCCTGGCCCAGGGAATCCACGAATCCCAGGCCGGAACCAGTGACCTCGTTAGGGCCTCCAATAATCATTTCGGGATTAAATGTAAAACAGGATGGACGGGTCAGGTTGTTCATCATGACGACGACGCACGTGGAGAATGTTTCAGAAGTTATGCAACGGCAGCCGATTCCTACCGGGACCATTCCGACTATCTGAGCCAGACGCCACGTTATGCATTTCTTTTTAAGTTAAATCCTGAAGACTATGAATCCTGGGCTTATGGTTTGAAAAAAGCCGGATATGCGACCAATCTGAAATATTCACAGATACTCATTAAATTGATCCAGGATTATAACCTGGAAAATTATAGCTTGATTGCGCTGGGTAAACTGCCTGCAGAACAACCCCAGGAAACAGCGCTGACAAATGAAATGGCCAGGAGTTCCTTAAATGGTTTTACGGATTCAACGCTTCTAAAGTCCGCGCCTGCTGCCTCCTATCCGGAAGGCCTGTTTTCCATAAATGCAGCAAAAGTGATATATGCCAAAGCGGGAATATCACTGCTCTCCCTGTCCAATCAATATGAAATTCCATTGGCACGCCTGCTTGAGTTCAATGACATGAATCAGGAAGATGTACTTCGCCAGGACCAACTCATCTTTCTTCAACGGAAACGCAAATATGGAGAATCACCATTCCATATCGTCCAACCGGGAGAATCCATGTACTCCATTTGCCAGACAGAGGGCGTCAGATATGAAAATATCCTTGAGTACAACCGACTTAAACCGGGAGAAGAACCTGCAGCGGGTGAAAAGATTTACCTTCAGTCCATGGCTGGCTCCAAACCGGTTCTCAGAAATCCTTACAGCGTGAAGACGGCCATTCATTCCTCCTAAATATCTATATGGACACCGTTCGCATACATGACAAAACTTTCAAGCCCTTTTTATCCGAAGAGGAAATCCGTAAAAAAGTAAAACTACTGGCTGCTGCTCTGAACCTGGATTATGCAGAGAAAAAGCCCATTTTTATTGCCATACTCAACGGGGCATTCATGTTTGCCGCCGACCTGTTTAAATGCCTCACCATCGATGCCGAAATTTCATTCATTAAACTTGCTTCTTACAAGGGAATGAAATCCTCAGGCCAGATCATTACGGCTATTGGGCTCGATATCGAATTATTTGGCCGGCACGTCGTTATTCTTGAAGATATTGTGGATACCGGGAAAACCCTGCATGAATTTCTGCCCCAACTATGGCACCAGCAACCTGCTTCTCTTAAAATAGTCGCCCTGCTCCATAAGGCAGATGCCAAAGCATTTCCTGTTTCGGTGGATTATACAGGTTTTGAAATTCCCGATAAATTTGTGGTAGGGTATGGGCTGGATTATAACGGATTAGGTAGAAATACAGCGGCGATTTATCAGCTTTTTGAATAAAATTCGTTTGTTACAGACAGACGACTCCGTAACCAAAATTTTCTCCTTGAAAATCCTGTTGATCATATGGATTGCTTTATGCTCCTGCCTTCAGGTGAGCAGTCAATATTATTTGCGTGGCGAGATTCGGGATGAACAGAAGAACCCCCTCAGCAATGTCAGGATAAGGCTGTCCTCCACGGATTTCCCATATTATTCGGGTAGTATGGGAGGATTCGGCATAAATATTCCAAGAGAAAAAGATACCATGACCATTATGGCCGATGGCTTCTACAGTAATACCCTGGTAGTTACTGCAGACCGTTTCCAGACCATTACCCTGAAATCCCGGTTTGCACCACCTCCCAAACCAACGAATCGTCTGTTGTCGCTTACAAAAAATCTGTCTCCTGAGTTGCGTAATCGCTGGACTGTTGGTGCTGAGACCTACAGTACCCTGTTGGAGAATCCTTTTATCCAGGCAGATAAATATCCTGAAACCGGATTTGCCGTTAACATCAATAAAGCTTCTTACAGCAATATCCGTCGCTTTATCAACATGGATAATATTGTTCCGCCGGATGCGATCCGATTGGAAGAATTAATGAATTATTTCAATATCCATTATACACGCCCGGGGGGCGATAGTATATTTAATTATCAATCGGTTCTTTCTTCCTGTCCCTGGAATGAAGACCATGAACTGCTATATCTGAACATATGTGCGCGAAAGGCTGACCTGGATATGATTCCACCGGCAAATCTGGTTTTTCTGATTGACGTTTCGGGATCGATGGACCTGCCGAATCGGCTACCCCTTCTGAAATCTGCCTTTAGCCTGATGGTGAATAATCTCCGCCCGGTGGACACCGTTTCAATTGTGGTATATGGTGGTGTCAACGGTGTATGGCTAACACCCACCTGCGGTTCGGAAAAGAAAAAAATACTGGAATCCATTGGCCAGCTTGAAGCAGGCGGAGCCACTCCTGGCGAAGCAGGTATCAGGGCAGCGTACAGACTGGCTAAAAGCACATTTATTAAGGGCGGGACTAACCGGGTAATCCTGGCGACAGACGGAGATTTTAATGTGGGACAGCAATCCGAAGAAGAACTTAACCAACTCATTAACAGCTACCGTTCTTCAGAGATTTATTTAACCTGTCTTGGAGTGGGTATGGGCAACTACAAGGATTCAAAACTTGAGGTACTTGCAAACCGCGGGAAGGGAAATTTTGCCTATCTGGACAATGAAAAAGAAGCTGAAAAAATCTTGATGGAAGAATTCTCCCAAACCATTTATGCAGTTGCCAAAGACGCATATATTGAAATCAGGTTCGATCCGGATTTTGTAAAAAGTTATCGGCTGATCGGTTTTGACAATAAATTGAGCGCTTTACAAGACAGCACCAATGAAATTCAGGGAGGAGAGATTGGCTCAGGTCATTCTCTGATGGCGATAGTGGAAATTGAGCCAACAGAATTGGAAACCGAATTAACCATTCGTTCAAATCCATTTGCCAAACTCCGGATGCATTACCAACTGCCCGGACAAACAGATAACAAACTCGAAGAATTCGATGTCCCTTATTATTTCATGCCCTTCGATGATCTGCCTGATTACTATCGCTTTTCTGCATCAGTAGCTTTATTCGGTGACCTCCTGAAAAAATCCACCTACACCCGAAAATCTTCATGGGATGAATTGGCTATTATAGCCAGGAGCAGTTATGATCCAAAAGATGTTTCACAGAGTGAATACATTCTTTTGATCGACAAGGCAAAAAAGATTTATCACAAAGACAGGAAGAAAAAGAAAGTTGCAACCTCCGAATAAAGAACATACAAATATTCAGACCCGCAAATTTCCGCCTGACTACTGCTTCATGTTGTGTTTATTTTGAGGTTCTGATTGCGGCGATCTGCCTGGTCAGCGAGGTGATTTTTATTTTTATTTCTTCAAAATCCCGGTTATCCATGGAAGTTTTACTGATCAGGCTGCCGCCCATACCTACGGCTGAAGCTCCTGCTGAAAACCATGATTCGACCTGATCGAAATCAACCCCGCCCGTTGGTATAAATAAAAGATCAGGAAAGACTTCTCTCGCGGATTTTAAAAATGAAGGCCCCAGGGAACTGGCGGGAAATATCTTAATGAGGCTCAGTCCGTCATTCTGGGCCTCGATCAATTCAGTTGGTGACATACATCCGGGAATCCACAAAGTATTTTCATCATCCGAAAACCTGGCCAACTCTTTGGTGTAACCCGGACTAACCAGGAAATCAGCACCGTTTTGAATGGCTTTGGCGCCTGCTTTTGAGTCCATGACCGTGCCGAGTCCCAAAATCAAATCGGGGAATTGTGTATAGCTCTCTTTGGCCAGGATTCTGAGATTTTTCAGCGCCTGCTTGCCCCGGTTTGTATACTCCACAACACGAACTCCCTGTTCATATAGCACCCTCAGAATCTCCACGCTGGTATTTTCGTCCGGATGAAAATATAACGGAAGAAAACCCTGCCTGATAATTGCCTTAACAACTTTTTCTTTATTCATATTGCTTAATTCTTTCCTGGATGGTCGTCAATTCCTGGCTTGTGGAATCTCCTTTTTCAAAAAATTTTCCAAAACCGGCTGAAGCGGCAAGCTGTATAACATTAAGCTCAGGCAGATGATTAAATAATCCGTAAATCAGACCTGCCATAAAACAATCCCCTGTGCCCACTTTATCAACTACCTTTTTGCCGCGATAAACTGAGGAATCAGCCCAATGATGGGCAGAATAAAGAGATCCATAGTACAAAATGCCTTCTTCCTCTTCTTCAAACCTGAATGTGTTGGCTACAGTTTTCACACGTGCGAACCTTTTCAAAATCTTCATCGCGGTCTGGTGTGCATGCTGAAGATATGCTGATTTCTCGTTTGCCTGAACTAAATGCGAATCAAGGGGAATGCCCAATAAGTCATGGGCAGACCAGATATTTCCCATTACTACATCACAATAGGGCAACAATACCGACATAACGTCGTGGGGATTCCTTTGATTCCATAATTTCGAGCGGTAATTAAGGTCAATGGAAATATTTATGTTTTTTCTCGAAGCTGCCTGCAGAGCTTCCAGACAGACTTCTGCCACCGATTCGTTTAAGGCAGGGCTGATCGCACTGAAGTGAAACCAGGAAACATCGTGCAAAATATGTTCCCAGTCGATCATTCCTTTCTTTAGTGCTGAAAAAGAAGAATGCATTCGGTCGTAAATGACAGAGGGATTTTTAAGATCAGCTCCCTGCGCAAGCCAGTAACCGCCAATACGTTCACCAGAAAAAATGATATGATCGGTATCTATTGATTTTTCATGTAATACTTTTAGAATATCCCGGCTCAAATAATTATCGGGCATGACTGTGCAGTAAGAGACCGGAAGCCCCCATCTGGCCAGGGCACCCGCTACATTTAGTTCAGCGCCGCCCAGGTACACCGGCAGGTTGGCTGTCCTCAACCATTGGCCATCCACTGCCGGAGAAAACCTCATCAGGATTTCACCAAAACACAGAATTTTTCCCATGGTATTTAATTTTATCTTTTACGTTACCTCTTACTCCAGTCAAAATAATGAAGAGCGTTAAAATAACATATGTCGCGTATCAGTTTACCCGTCCACGTCGTGTCCTGAGGTAATTCACCCCTTTCCATTTCTTCTCCAAACAACCCACATAAAATACGCCGGAAATATTCGTGCCGGGGAAAGGAAAGAAAACTTCTCGAATCAGTAATCATCCCGACAAATCGACTAATCAGTCCCATATTAGACAAAGCATTCAATTGTCTGGTCATGCCTTCTTTCTGATCCAGGAACCACCAGGCCGAACCCCACTGAATCTTACCCGGTACAGATCCGTCGTTAAAGTTGCCAATCATCGCAGCCATCATTTCATTGTCTGCCGGATTGTTGTTATATAGAATTGTCCGCGCGAGCCTGTTGTTTATATCCAGGGAATTCAGAAAGGCCGACAATGCCTTCGCCTGGCGGAAGTCGCCAATGGAATCCCAGCCCGTGTCCTGACCCAGATCCGCAAGCATCCGACTATTATTATTTCGCAAAGCGCCGAGGTGATATTGTTGAACCCATTTCTTTTCATAGTCCCATTCTGCCAATTGATAGAGCAGTGCAGATTGGAATTTCTCTTTTTCCTCGGAATTCGGATCTTTTCCGCCGTTTACCTTTTCAAAAATATTTTTTATTTCAGATTCTGTCCACTCCGTTTCATAAAACTGCTCGAGACCGTGATCCGAAAGCCGACAACCAGAATTATGAAAAAAATCATGTCGGTTTCTCAAAGCATCCACGAAATGTTTATATGTTGAAATGGAAATATTTGCCGAGCCACCCAGTTTCTCCAGGTAGCATTTGAAGGTGGAGGAATCGCCAATCGCCAGCGCCCTATCCGGACGAAAAGTTGGAAAAACACGGAGTGATCTGTTTTGCATTCGAATCTGCTGATGGTACTCCAGAGAATCAGCAGGGTCATCGGTTGTGCAAATGATTTCCACATTCATTTTATTCAACAACCCCTGAACACGATATTCCGGCGTTTGTAATAGCCGATTACAATGGTCATATATCTCCTTTGCTGAATCTCCGTCAAGGATTTTTTCTGTTTGAAAATATCTTTGTAATTCCAGATGAGACCAGTGATACAGGGGGTTACGCAGTGTGTAAGGAACGGTCTCAGCCCATTTCAAAAATTTCTCCCAATCGCTCTTGCCTCCTGTTATAAAAGATTCATGCACACCGTTCATGCGCATGGCCCGCCATTTATAATGATCACCATTCAACCAAAGTTCAGTCAGATTTTCGAACTGGTGATTTTCAGCAATCTGCTGTGGAGAAAGGTGACAATGATAATCTATGATGGGCAGGTTTTCTGCATAGTCATGAAATAATCTCTTTGCCGGCTCAGCATACAACAGGAAATCAGCATCAGGAAATTTCTTCATGGTAAATATTTAAAGTGAAACTCCTCTTTTCCAGGGAATAAAATCGTCCTGGTTCAGGAGTACGGCTTTGGGCGTTATTTCTCCACTCGCTGCACGGATACAATACCATAAAATCTCCTCTCCCATTTCTTTAATGGATTTTTCCCCTTCAATGATGGGACCTGTATCGATATCAATAATGTCAGGCATACGCCGGGCCAGTGAAGTATTGGTTGAAATTTTTATTGTCGGGGAGACCGGATTACCAGTTGGTGTTCCGAGACCGGTTGTAAACAAAATCAGGGTGGCTCCGGCGGCAGCCTGGCCGGTTGTTGCCTCCACGTCATTTCCTGGCGTACAAACCAGGTTGAGTCCTGCCCGGGTAGCGGGTTCTGTATAATCAAGTACATCTGTTACAGGAGCATTGCCGCCTTTCTTGGCTGCCCCGGCAGATTTCATCGCATCTGTAATGAGTCCGTCACGGATATTTCCAGGAGAAGGGTTCATATGGAAGCCTGAACCTGCTGCCCGGGCAGAAGCGTCATAATCCTTCATCAGGCGAATAAATTTTCTTGCGACGGTTTCATTAACAGCGCGATCTATGAGTTCCTGTTCTACGCCGCACAATTCAGGAAATTCCGCCAACAGCACTTTACCTCCCAACACTACAAGCAGATCGGCACAATAGCCTACCGCCGGGTTAGCAGTAATACCGCTGAACCCATCGCTGCCTCCACATTTTACGCCAATACAGAGTTTATCAAGGGAAGCAGGTTTTCTCTCCAGCTGGTTTATCCGGGTCAGACCTTCAAATGTTTTGCGAATGGCTTCCTTAATAAGTTGTTCCTCGCTCTGGGACTGCTGTTGTTCAAATATATATATTGGCTTGTCAAAAGACGGATCCGAATTCTTTATATCATTCAGAAATTCTGCAGATTGCAAATGCTGGCATCCCAGGCTGAACACCGTAATTCCTCCCACATTTGGGTGATTGGCATAAGCGGCAAGCAGTTTCCCGAGCAACGCAGAATCCTGCCGGGTTCCCCCACAGCCTCCTTCATGATTTAAAAAACGGATGCCATCCACATTTTTGAAGATGCGTGATTGTGCCTGTGTAGATGCAAATGAAAGAAGAGCCGGGCCGGTAATACTTCCCGACTGCTGGCTGCTCAGAATAAGTTCCCGTGTGAAGGATTTATACTTTTCCGTTACGGAATAGCCCAATTCATCTTGCAGTACTTCCCGGATCACATCCAGATTCCGGTTCTCGCAAAAAACAGTGGGAATGAACAGCCAGTAATTGGCGGTTCCTACCCGTCCGTCATGCCGGTGGTACCCGTTAAAACAAATATTCCGGAATGCAGATGTATCAGGGGGCGTCCATGAGTAGGAAAAACCCCTGAAATTAAAGTCCCGGGAAGCATGTTTCAGGTTTTCTGTTGAAACCCGGCTGCCTGCGCGAACTTCTACTTCCGTTTTGCCGACTAGCACCCCATACATAATCACTTCGGTTCCAGCGGGTGAATCGAACATATAAAATTTGTGTTTGGCCGGAATGCTTTCTTTCAGCGTATAATGACTACCGTTATACACAATCGTTTCGCCTGACTGCAGATTTTTGAGTGCAACCAGAACTGTATCTGCCGGATGTATTTTTAGAATGTTGCTTTTCATATTCATTTCCCCATTCGCAGGGTTACCCAAATTTACGGAAGCAAAGCCCATAGTTATAAAAACTATATTTGTATTTAACGAATGAACATACTGGAATGAATTGCCTGCTTAAATTGTCATTTTTTTTGCTCTTCCTTTCTTCCGGAGTACGGTCGCAGGATTCAACCAGTTTTATTAGCATCAACCAGGAGGGATTTTATCCCAATGCGCCCAAAATTGCGGTACTGGTCACTCCCGGGGACAATAACATATTTTATATAATCCGTAAAAACAATAACGACACAGTTTTCCACGGGGTCCTGACTTCCTTGCGCCATTCGATGAATTCTTCCCGGGTTACCCGGATCGCAGATTTCACCAAGCTCACCCTGACCGGCACTTTCCGTGTTGTAGTTCCCGGCTGCTGTGCATCCTACGAATTTCAGATTGAAGAAAAAGTACATCACCCTTCGGCGGTTGCCTCCCTTAAAGCATTTTATTTTCAGCGGGCATCTTTTTCACTGGAACCGCAATATGCAGGTAAATGGGCCCGGTCCGCAGGCCATCCCGATAATGCCGTAATAATCCACCCTTCAGCAGCCTCTGGTGAAAGGAAATCAGGAAGTCTGATTTCAACACCAGGCGGATGGTATGATGCCGGTGACTATAACAAATACATAGTGAATTCTGGTATTAGTACGGCCACGCTCCTTTCGGCTTATGAAGATTTTGGAGTTTATTTTGACACGCTTCACACTAATATTCCGGCTCTCAAAAAACCCATTCCGGATATCCTGAATGAAACTTTGTATAATTTAAGGTGGATGCTCAGTATGCAGGATCCGGAAGACGGGGGTGTTTATAATAAATGTACCAATGCAGTTTTTGATGGTATGATTATGCCGGATTCAGCCATTCAGCCTCGTTATGTGGTGCAAAAGAGCACAGCCGCTACACTTGACCTGGCAGCTGTGGCCGCTCAGGCTGCGCGAATTTTGGCGCGGTTCAGGAAAGAATTACCCGGATTAAGTGACAGCTGTCAGCATGCAGCTGAAAAAGCATGGTCATGGGCTGAAAAAAATCCCGAACTGGCGTACGACCAGAATGCCATAAATAAATTATTTTATCTAAAAATTGTGACGGGTGGCTATGGCGATAAAAAATTCACCGATGAATGGTTCTGGGCTGCAAGCGAACTATATGTAACTACAGGAAATAAAAAATACAAGGAAATAATCGATAAATACATTGGCGAACCATTCGGACTGCCATCCTGGTCCGAAACAGGCCTGCTGGGATATTATTGCCTGATCCGCTATCATAAAGATATGGGAATGCGCGTGGAGAAGGACTCCATAAGCGTCCGGTTGATCCGAATGGCTGATCAGTATATACAGGCTTTCGGGCAAAATGCATTTCTAACGGTAATGGGAGGCCGAAGAATGGATTTTAACTGGGGGAGCAATGCCAATGCAGCAAATCAGGGAATTTTACTAATCAGGGTTTATTTTCTTACCCACAATCAACAATACCTAGAAGCAGCCCTGAGCAATCTCGATTATATCTGTGGCCGGAATGCAACCGGGTACTGCTTCATCACGGGCATCGGCAGTTTTTCAACGATGCACCCGCACCATCGGCCTTCTGTAGCCGACGGTATCCAGGATCCCGTGCCCGGTTTGCTCGCCGGCGGTCCAAATCCTGGTGAACAGGATCATTGTCAATATAAGTTTCATGAACCTGAAACCGCCTATGTTGACTCGGATTGCGCCTATGCTTCAAACGAAATCGCCATCAACTGGAATGCACCATTGGTTTACCTGGCAAATGCCATGGAAGCATTGGAGAAACAATTTGTCAATACAAATCATTAAATATGCAAAACTTAAAAATAGCAACCGCACAATTTGAAAATAAGTCGGGTGATAAAAACTATAACCTCTCCGTCATTGAGCAATTATCTCAAAAAGCCGCTGCAGGGGGCGCCGATGTCATTGCATTTCATGAATGTTCAGTTACAGGTTACTCATTTGCCAGGAAACTTTCACGGGAACAAATGCTGGAGATTTCAGAGTTTATTCCGGGAGGAGAAAGTTTGAACCGCCTGCAATCGATTGCTTCAAAAAACAAAATAGTTGTTCTCGCCGGTCTGTTTGAAAAGGATGAAAAAGAAAATATATTTAAAGCTTACGTATGTGTCGATGAACAGGGACTTGTAGCTAAACATCGCAAACTGCATCCTTTTGTTAACCCGCATATACAACCCGGCAATGCGTATACTGTTTTTAAATTGGGTGGATGGACCTGCGGAATTCTGATTTGTTATGATAACAATATTATTGAAAATGTCCGTGCAACAAAATTACTGGGCGCAGACATCTTGTTCATGCCGCATGTTACGATGTGTACACCATCCACGCGGCCGGGTGCCGGTTTCATAGATCCAAATCTTTGGGAGAACAGAGATACAGATCCAACATCGTTGCGTATTGAATTCGACGGTCTCAAAGGCAGGAGTTGGTTGATGAAATGGCTTCCTGCGCGGGCATATGATAATGCATTGTTTGCAATATTTTCAAATCCGATAGGAATGGATGATGACCAGCTGAAAAATGGCTGCTCGATGATATTGGATCCTTATGGAGATATTCTGGCGGAATGCAGGAGTTTTTCGGATGAATTTGTTATGGCAACCTGTAATATGGAAAAACTGAAACTGGCCGGAGGATATCGTTATATAAAGGCCCGAAAACCAGAATTATATAAGGACATCCTTGGAAAAGCCCATATCTCAGAACAGAAAGTATCCTGGATGGACGCTTAGGTTTCTTTTATTGCTCTTGAACCCTTACTTTTGCAGCCCGGTGACTGAAACCGATCGGGGCGTAGCGTAGCCCGGTCATCGCGCCTGGTTTGGGACCAGGAGGTCGCAAGTTCGAATCTTGCCGCCCCGACTCGAAAAAATTGAATAGCCTCTGCTGTGTAGAGGCTATTCAATTTTAGTTTATGACGAATCGGGTATGCTTCCTATCTTTTATATGTTTTAACATGAGAAAATAAACTGATAAGAGATACAAGCATCCAGCAGCCTTCAAGTATAACAAAGGGGAGATATTTTAAGAGAATAGATGCGAAACAAGCTGTCCCCGCACCTAAAACATTCATCAACAGATAGCTGAAACTTTCCTTTTTTAATATACCTATGAGGTTTAACAGAAATGCAACCAACAATAAACTGACGCCAATAAATCCGATCCAGTCTGTTTCCGTCATCGATGATCTCAATTTTAATTAGACATTCAGTACCTGCGAATTCCGTTATCGGAATGCACTTCGGTATCAACATTTAGCTATTTGATCTCCGGCATAACCAAGTACTTATTTCCCATTTTGGGAAAAACATGAATTAATAACGGATATCATTTCTGCAACAAGGTCCAAAACTATAAAGAATTGACTTTCATCAGATCGTACACAATAAAAAATTATCCGATTAAGTGGAAATATGAAGTATTATTTACTGAATCCTGTAATGGAATCATTATTTTAGCCCCGAAATCCAGTCCATATTTAAAACCTCCGATTCATGAAACCGGTTATTACCCTTTTCTTCTCATCACTGTTTCTATTCCACTCATTTAACGCTTCCGCTGCCAACCGATTCTGGGTTTCTGCGGTTGCATCCAACTGGAATAATACGGCCAACTGGTCAAATGTTTCCGGAGGCGCAGGCGGATTTAGTGTTCCCGGTATCGGGGACGCAGTCATTTTTAACAATGCCAGGGTAGGAAATTGCACACTGGACATTCCAGGGACTGTATTGAGTTTCACCATTAATGCCGGTTATACGGGCACTATTTTTCAGGGAGCAAATATCGTTTCGACGGTCAACAATGCCAGCTTTGCAGCCGGCACGTTTGCTGCTGGCTCGGGCAATATTGTGATTGGTGGCAGTTCGACTTTCACAGGAGGATTGTTCACCGGCGGTTCGGGCAATATTACCATCGGAGGTAATTTTACATTGAACGGAACTATTTTTACAGCAACATCCGGTATACTTGAGTTTGACGGGAATGCAGCTTTTACAAGTGCCACATTTACCCATAACAATGGATCGGTGCGGTTCAGGGCAACCGCGGGAACGGCTACGATTTCCGGAACGAGCCCGGCACTCTATCTTTTGGAGTTTGCAGGTAACGGATTTAGTTACAATATCACATCAGCAGGAAGTATTACGGTTGCCAACGACCTCAATATTACCGGCGGGTCAATTTATAATATAAACACTGGCACGATCGATGTTTCAGGAAACATCAATGTTACAAATACAGCGGCTGGCTGCGCAGGAACGGGACTGATCAATATCAACGGAACCGGAAATCAGAATTTCAGCGGCAGCAGCGCGGCGGGCCTGGGCGCTTTGCCCAAAGTCACCATCAATAAGACTTCAGGAACCTTAAACCTATCTAACTTTCCTTCCATTTCAAACACATTCACTTATACAGCCGGGACCGTGAATGCCGGAACGTCCACGGTCAGTTTTACAAACGGCTCAACCAATCCATATACGATTAGTGGCAGCCTGACCTTAAACAACATTGAATTTCTTGCGCAGGCAAACCAAACCATCAACATTGGCCTTGCAACGGTATTTACAGAAAATGGAGATTTGACGATGGCAGGCACAGGTCAGATCATTTTAAATACCGGAACCCTCAATATAAATGGAAATATATTTTTAAACAACACAGGCGCAGCCGGCGGAGGTACTGCTATTTTTAATATTGTAGGTGCAGGAAATCAATCCATGGATGGAACATCGATAGCAGTCAGTCAAAATCTGCTCCCACTTATAAATATCAATAAAGGCGGTGGAACACTCACGCTGAAAGGAAATATTTCAGCCAGCAGAACCTGGACCTACACAGCGGGAATTGTAGATGCAGCCAGTTTTACTTCGACTGTAGCTTTTGGGGGCAATGCCCTGAACGTAACAAGTGCCGGAATGAGTTTTTACAACGTCATCGTAACTGCAAGCACAATCACGTTGACCAACAACCTTACAATCACGCACGATCTGACTATCAATGCAGGTCGGTTGGCACCGGGAGCAAACACGGTTAAACTGGCAGGCAATTGGACCGACTATGGAACTGCAGGATATACAGAAGCAACCAGTGTGGTCAACCTGAATGGTTCCGGCGTTCAGATAATAACCAGTCCGAGAGGCGAAAATTTTGCCAGCCTGACCATAAACAATTCCGGTTCAGGCATCCAATTAAATAACAATCTGACAATCGCCACCACATTTGTCATGACGCAGGGGAATATTAATCTGAATGGCAACAACCTGACACTGGGCATTTCGATTGCAAACAACGGTACATTGAATTATACATCAGGAACGATACTTGGAACGGGGTCTTTTACACGCTGGTTTAAAACCGGGGTTATACCTAACGGTTCAGTAAACGGACTTTTCCCCACGGGAACATCTGCCGACTATCGTCCATTTTTCGTTTCAGCTCCTGCTGCAGGACCAACAGCAGGAGGAACCATACAAGTAGCGTATAATGATGCAACAACCAATACATCAATACCTACCTACCCTGATGGAGCCGCCACGATCCAGGTAAGGAAAGACCTGAACTGGGCAGTGGTAACCGGAAATGGCCTGAATGGTGGGACTTTTAATCTGGATGTACAGGGAACAGGTTACGGACTCATCGGTGCTGTATCCGATCTTCGTATTACTCTAGCCAATAGTGTAATTGGTCTACCTGGCGTTAATGCCGGAACTACTGCCAACCCCCAGATTAACCGAAGCGGATTGACACTTGCAAATCTGACAAACAGTTTTTATATCGGTTCCAATAATTCAACCAACACACCTTTACCCATATCATTAGTCTATTTTAAGGCATCTGTTCAAAGTGATGAGGTTTTACTCAATTGGACAACAACTGCAGAAATAAATAATAGCTATTTCACCGTTCAACGTTCGACCAATGTAATCGGATGGGAAAGTATACAAAACATTAATGGAGCAGGTACATCCGGAACCACGAAATCCTATACAGCCAAAGATATGTCACCCTATTCAGGTGTTTCTTACTACAGGCTGATGCAAACTGATTTTGATGGGAAGTCAACCTATTCTTACGTCGTATCCGTAAATATTATCAATAAGATTTCAGAAATACTCATATATCCAAACCCAGCCGATGATCATTTGTGGATCCGGTTTGAGTCACCGGCAAAATACGAAGTTGCCGTTTTTAATAATAGTGGTCAATTAGTTAATCAACCGGTTTCGGTATCCGGAAATAAAATGGAATTGAATATTTCTGAATTAAAACCCGGGATATACGTTCTGTGTATCAGTCATGACGGAATACATGAAACCAGAAAAATAGTGGTTCGAAAATAAATTGATAAACTATAAATCTACCTACTGGCTTCCGGGGAAATAATTATTACCAGTATCTTTGACATCAGGAACATTCATTTAAATTGTCAATTATGCTGGGAACAAATATAGCCGCTCCGGATTTCACGTTGCACGCTACACCCGACCAGAAGTTTTCCCTAAGTGAACTGAAAGGAAAGAATGTGATTCTCGCCTTTTATCCGGCCGACTGGAGCCCGGTTTGCGGAGACCAGATGTCTCTTTATAATGAGATGCACCGGTTCTTCAATAAATATAATGCTGAAATTCTGGGTATTTCAGTGGACGGAAAATGGTGCCATGCTGCATTCCGGGAGGCCAGGAAACTGCATTTTACCCTGCTGGCAGATTTCGAACCCAAGGGAGCCATCGCAAAAAAATACGGAGTATATAATGAAAAGGAAGGACGATCAGAACGCGCACTTTTTGTTTTGGATGATGAAGGCATAATCCGGTGGAGTTATCTTTCTCCGGTCGGAATAAACCCCGGTGCCGATGGTATACTGGAAGCACTTGAATTGATCAGTCGAAAAAAGTAATCATGCCCGGCTTAAAACCTCCTTTCAGTAAGGCAGATCATTACAAGGGCGACCTGGAATCTGCCGTTCAGTTGCTAGAATATGGTGATTTTCAATGCCCCCATTGTGGTGCCGCACATCCCATGCTAAAAAAAATTGAAAAAAGATTTGGC
>JBGPBW010000090.1:0-17397 GCA_041481385.1 Puia sp. | reverse complement strand
CTTTATAGTCCTCCTCAGACAGCACAGGGGTAAAAATCACCATCAATTCATAATTGTTCATTTCCCTGTTTTTGGTAAAAAAATTAATTGGGCAGCGAAAGTAGTGCTTTTTGTGGAAATATCGAAGGAAAATCGTCTATCGCTCATCGTTTATCGTAAATCGATCTACGATCAACGATCCACGATAAACGACAGACATCCTGTCAGCACAACAGCAAATGGCACCCTGTTTGAACGGCAAGGCTAAAAAACAGCCCATCATGCAAAAAGGAAGTATCCGGGTACAGACAGAAAATATCTTCCCCATCATTAAGAAGTTTTTGTACAGCGACCATGAAATATTTCTTAGAGAGCTGATTAGCAATGCGGTAGACGCATCTCAAAAGTTGAAGACCCTCGCCTCGCTTGGAGAAGCCAAGGGCGAAATCGGGGAGTTGTCCATCCAGGTAAAGCTGGACAAAGACGCCAAAACCATTACCATCTCAGATAATGGTATCGGCATGACGGGTGAAGAGGTGGACAAATACCTCAACCAGGTGGCCCTCTCGGGAGCAGAGGAATTTGTAAGTAAGTATAAAGGACAGAATGAAAATGCCATTATCGGCAAATTCGGGCTGGGATTCTACTCGGCTTTTATGGTCAGCAATAAAGTGGAAGTGTTCACCAAATCTTACGGGGATGATCAGCCAGCTGTAAAATGGGAATGTGATGGCAGCCCTGAATTTACCCTGGAAGAATATGAAAAATCGGAAAGGGGAACGGATGTCGTCCTGCATATCATGGACGACAGTGCCGAATTCCTGGATTCTTCCAGAATACGCGGCATTCTCGAAAAATTCTGCCGTTTCCTGCCCATACCGGTATTTTTTGAAGAAAAACAGATCAACAATACACGCCCGGCCTGGACGCGCAAACCCAGCGAACTGACTACGGAAGATTATCAGAATTTCTATAAGGAACTCTATCCCTTTAATGAGGCGCCTTTATTCTGGATACACCTGAATGTGGATTATCCTTTCAACCTCACGGGAATACTCTATTTCCCAAAAATCAAACAGAGTTACGAGATCCAGAAAGACAAGATCCAATTGTACAGTAACCAGGTTTTTGTAACTGACGAAGTAAAGGACATTGTGCCGGAATTCCTCATGTTGTTGCAGGGTGTAATTGACAGCCCCGATATTCCGCTGAATGTAAGCCGCAGTTACCTGCAGGGAGATCCCAATGTCAAAAAGATCAATAACCACATCACCAAAAAAGTAGCCGACAAACTGGAAGAGATTTTCAATAAGGAGAGAAAGGAATACGAAGAGAAATGGGAAAGCCTCGGGCTTTTTGTGAAGTATGGTATGATGACCGACGACAAGTTCCTGGAGAAGGCAAATAAATTCCACATCATGGAAGATGCGGATGGTTCCCGATTTTACACATTGGAGGAATATAGAAAAGACGCAGAAACACTTCAGAAAAATAAGGATGGTAAACTGGTGATCATTTACACCAGCAATCCGGTTCAGCAGGACAGTTATATCCGGGCTGCGCAGGATAGGGGATATAAGGTCGTTAAGCTGGAAACGATTGTTGACGCTGGTTTCATTAACCAGATGGAAATGAAATGGGAGCATGTTCATTTCACCCGGGTGGATAGTGAAGTGGTGGATAACCTGATAGATAAAAAGGATTCAGCAGACACGGTGTTGGGAAAAGAGGAAGTTGAGAAACTGAAATCGCTTTTTAATGTGGATATACCTTCCCTGCATGTAACCGTAGAAATAAAAGGGTTGAGTCCTGAAGCCATGCCTGTTGTTGCAACGCGTCCGGAATTTATGCGCAGGATGAAAGATATGGCTGCACTCAATGGCAGCATGGGCGCTTTTTATGCTAACATGCCCGACGAAGTAACGCTGACGGTAAACGGTAATCATCCCATTTATTCAAATATCCTGGAAGAAACCGATGGGGATAAGCAAAAGAAACTGATCCACAATCTGGCCGATCTGGCCTTACTCAGCCAGGGACTGCTCAAAGGCAATGAACTGACCGATTTCATTCAACGCAGTGTTGAACTGATCGGCAATAAAAAGAGTCCGATTATTTTAGAGGCGTAACGTGCAAGGCTAAACGCTTAACGCCAAACGCAATATATTTGCTGAGTCAAATTGCGTTAAGCGTTAAGCGTTCAGCCTGACGTCAAGAATCTTCAATTGCAGCTTTTTTTCTCCGTTCCACTCATTAACATCCAGGTTAAAGGCTACATCCAGGGGCTGACCCGACTGCACGAGCGGCCATTTGTCTGCCATATTAAACGCAATCCCTGAAATGACCAGATCGTCCTGCCTGAGAAATACACGCAGGTGTTTTTCCTTCAGCAGTCTTGCGAAACCTGTTTCCACTACGTTCCGGGCAACAAGAACCGGCTTTAAGTTTTCCGGCCCGAAGGGTTCCATTTGTTGAATGATCCGGAACATCTGGAAATCCAGGTCCCCGAAACGAGCGACGGCATCTATTTCCAGTTCGGGAATCAGAAAGCGGGGTTCAATGGTTTCAGAAACCACGCTTTCAAATTTTTGGCTGAATCGTTCGATATTTTCTGTTGCGAGGGTCATGCCTGCCGCGGCGAAATGTCCGCCATATCCCAACAGATATTCCCTGCATGCGTGAAGTGCTTCATATAGGTTAAATCCCGGTACACTCCGGGCGCTTCCTGACGCATATTCGCCGCTCCGGGTTAGTACAATCGTAGGCCGGTAATATTTTTCTATCAGACGGGAAGCAACGATTCCCACCACACCCTTATGCCAGTGTGACTGGTAAACAACTGTTGACTTGCGATTGCGCATTTGATCATCCGCATCAATCAGCGCAAGCGCTTCTTCAGTAATGAGGGTATCCGTCTCGCGACGGTCAGTATTATCAGCGTGCAGTAATCTGGCGTAGGTCAATGCTTCTTCATAGTTATCCGCCACAAACATCTGTACAGCCTTACGCGCATCATCCATCCGGCCCGCTGCATTGATGCGCGGTGCAATGGTGAAAACAAGTGAGGTTATGGATGCGGGTGCTGAAAGAGAACTCAGGGTCATCAGTGCGCGGATTCCATGATTTGGATTTTCATTTATTTTCTTCAATCCCCAAAAACAAAGTACGCGGTTCTCACCGGTCATCGGAACGATATCTGCTGCGATGGCTATGGCGACCAGGTCGAGGTAAGCCAGGCAGTTTTCCATTGGAATGTAAAGCGGCTGGCTTATTGCAGATATCAGTTTGAATGCCACTCCGCAACCGCATAATTCTTTATAAGGATAATTACAACCGGATTGTTTGGGATTGAGAATAGCAACCGCCGGGGGCAAAATGGCGTCGGGTAAATGATGATCACAGACAATGAAATCTATTCCCAGGGTACGGGCATAAGTTACGAGGTCAACTGATTTTATGCCGCAGTCAACGGAAATGATTAAATCAAAATCATTTGACCTTGCGAAGTCGATACCCAATTTCGAGATTCCGTAACCTTCACGGTATCGGTGCGGGATATAAAATTCAATATTTTCCCTTTGACAAATTTTAATGAGGAATTGGTAAAGCAGCGCAGCCGAACTGGTGCCATCCACATCGTAATCTCCATATACAAGGATTTTTTCTTCCTGGTTTATCGCAAGCAGGATTCGTTTTACGGCCAGATCCATGTCTTTCATCAGCCAGGGATCATGCAGTTGAGCGATTTCCGGCCTGAAAAAAGCTTTGGCTTCTTCAAAGCTTTCAATATGACGTGCAACCAGCATGCGGCTCATCAGCGGATGAACTTTTAAATCCTTCGCCAACGCAAGGACTTTTTCTTCATCAACAGATTTTATTTTCCACCTTTTGTTCATTTGGTTGGCGGTTGACGGTTGACGGTTGACGGTTGACGGTTGATCCCGCAAATGCGGGAACGGTTGACGGTTGACGGTTGGCAAATTGGATTCCCAAATTATCATTTCTCATTTACAAATTATCATTTCCACACTTCCACACTTCCACACCTCCACACTAGTACTTTCTGTCTGTAGTAAACCGCACCAACTCCTCAAGTGCTTGCCGTACTTCAGTATCTTCAAATTCATACAGGATATCAAGAGCTGCATCGCGGTATTGGTACATTTTCTCCGTCGCATAGCGTATACCGCCTGCCTGAACAACCTGGGCGATAACATATCGGATTTTTTCCGGATCCAGATTTTGATTCTTAATAATATAAATCAGTTCGCGGCGTTTGGATTTGCTCACCGTATTCAAGGTAAAGATCAGGGGAAGCGTGAGTTTTTTTTCCTTGAGATCATTACCTGAAGGTTTTCCTGTTTTTTCGTTTCCATAGTCAAACAAATCGTCCTTAATTTGAAATGCCACACCAACAGCTTCACCAAAACGATTCAGTTTATCGGTAACGGCTTCATCCCCGCAGGTGGAGTAAGCGCCCGCAGCACAGGATGATGCAAGCAGGGAAGCCGTCTTATTCCGGATGATTTCGAAATAAACCGATTCTTCCAGATTCAGGGTCCTTGCTTTTTCAATCTGCAGGAGTTCCCCCTCACTCATTTTCCGTACAGCACCAGACAACAACTGCAAAATTCTGAAATCATTATGATCAAGGGATAGTAGTAAACCCTTGGCCAGAAGATAGTCGCCCACCAGCACAGAGATCTTGTTTTTCCATAAGGCATAAGTGGAAAAAAACCCTCTTCTTTCCAGTGATTCATCCACTACATCGTCATGGACCAGGGTGGCTGTATGTAATAATTCGACCAATGAGGCTGCGCGATACGTTGATTCATTCACCGGTCCGCAAAGCCGGGCGGAAAGAAAAACGAACATAGGCCTCAGTTGTTTACCTTTTCGGTTCACGATAAAGCGCATGATCCGGTCAAGCAGGGGCGCCTGGGATTTTACGGCTTCCCGGAATTTCTTTTCGAACACAATCAATTCTTCCCTAAGTAATGACTGGGCTAATTGCATAAAATGACCGCCAAATTACTACTTTATCCACCGGTGTTTATAAATACTGGCATACATGTGGATGAATTGGCAATATTCTCTACAATTCTGTGGTTTCCAGTTTCTTTAGTGATAAAAAATTTGAAATTTAAACCTTAACTTATATTTTTGCTAAAGTGTCGTATTGTTTTTAATCACGTGATTCACAAAAACTTCAGTCTTATGATAGGGAAAAAGTACGTTGTACTGGCCGGTTTCTTATTGGCTTTTCTTTCACAGAGTTTCGCACAGGACAATACTACAGAAAGCAGCAGCAGCTATGATATCCGGGACTCCTCTGTGATTCCTGCAAGAAGGATCCCCCAACACAATGAATTTTTAAACAATGCGTATCCTTTTCCGGCATTACCGCGAAACCAATACGAAATTGGTGTAAAAGGGGGATTGTCTACAGTCTCTGGTGATGTTCGGGCCTGGCTTCCGACCTTTGGGTTTGGTCTTCATGTACGTAAAGCACTGGGATACACATTCTCTCTCCGTATGGAATACGACTATATGACGGCCAAGGGGTTAAACTGGCAACCCTCTTATTATGGATATGCGGCAAATCCACAATTAAGTCAATATTACAACGCAGCGGCTCACACACCTGTGTTCTACAATTACAAGACAACCATCCAGGAGTTATCCTTCCAGGCTATTGCCACACTGAACAATATTAGTTTTCACCGGGCAAAATCCAATTTGGCGATTTATGTTTTAGGAGGTTTTGGCGTGATGACCTACAGTACATTTTACAATGCCCTCGATGCGAATAATCAACCCTACGACTATCAGCAGATCGTTAATCAGTATGGCGCCGGCGGATTTACTTATGGTAACCGGAAAGCTATTAAATCTTCGCTGAAGAGTATGATGGATGGTACTTTTGAGACCATTGCACAACGTGATCCGTCCCAGCCAACCGCTTTCGGAGGAACTCCCATTCGCCCGGTGATTGTGATGGGTGCGGGTATAGAGTTTAAACTTTCTGATAAATTCAACATTGCGCTGGAAGACAAAGTGTCGATTACCAAATCAGATCTGATCGATGGCCAGGAATGGCAGGAAACCGGCACAACAACCACCCGCACGCTGACCCGGGACGACGATGCCTATAACTTTCTCTCTGTGGGCTTGAACTATAATATCAGAGGGAAATCCGTTGAGCCACTATGGTGGATTAACCCCCTGGACTATGCCTATAGTGAACTCAATGCTCCCCGGCACATGAAACTCCCGAAACCTATTCTGGATGATGCAGACGGTGACGGTGTGACCGACCAGTTCGACCATGAACCGAATACTCCGGCCGGCTGTCCTGTTGATACTCATGGGGTAAGCCGTGATACGGATGGTGATGGTGTACCGGATTGCAAGGATAAAGAACTCATTACTCCAACACAATGTCAGCCTGTTGATGCAGACGGCGTAGGTAAATGTCCTGATCCGGCATGCTGTAAGGAAATCAGTGCCCAACTGGCTGCAGGTGCAGGTGGCCTGGGGAAATCCCGTTGTGCAATAGGAGACCTGCCAAGTATTCTCTTTAAAGGCAGATCTGTAACACTTAGTAAGGATGGCAAGGCGCTCGCTTCAACCATTGCAGAAAAAATGAGGAATAACCCAGGTTGCAAAGTAGCAGTAATCGGTTATGGCGAATCCAGCAAATCTGCACAACAGCTCAGCTGGGATCGTGTGAATGAAGTGATCAAATATCTGGTTGAAAAAGAAGGCATTAACTCAGACAGGTTCATATTCCGTTACGGTCAGACCGGCGGAGCTGAAAATACCATCGATATTAAGGACGGAACGGGAGAAGAAGGACCTAACACGGTACCTGCCCCGCATCCGAATCTGCGTAAAAAATAGGACTAGCACACTCGAAAGGCCCTTCCCGTTATGGGAGGGGCCTTCTTATTTTACCTGTCAACCGCCAACCGTCAACCGCCAACTGTCATCTGTTATCTGTCATCTAATTTTAACATAAACCCCTGCGGAACAGAATGAAAAGGTGCTATTTTCGTTTCTTACCTAAAAATTGTAATTTTGCAGGCTTCATGAAACCATTACTCCTTGTTTTTGTCGTTTTGACCGGGTTGAGCTCCTGCTCATTTTTCAAGGCATCGACCAAAGGTCAGCCTACCAATTTCAACAAGATTTTCAAGAGCACGGACTATAACTTTAAGCTGCAGATGGCTGAGAAATACTACCTGAATAAGGATTATAATCATGCCCAGATGCTCTATGATGATCTCTACCGCGTGATGAAGGGATCGGAACATTTTGAAGATATCTGGTATAAATATGCTTATTGTGCCTACTACCTGAAGGATTATATCAATGCAGAAAATCTGTTTAAGGGGTTTGTCGAGGCCTTCCCAAATAGTCCGAAGTCCGACGAAATGGACTATATGCGGGCTTATTGTTTTTACAAACAATCACCCAAATACCAACTTGATCAGACCAATACGACTAAAGCCATGGGATTTATGCAGGCATTTATTGCCCAGCATCCCAATTCAGATAAAGTAAAAGATGCTACAGAAATCATCGAAAAATGCAGGGCTAAACTGGAAGAGAAGGATTTTGAAGCCGCTAAACTTTATTATAATCTGCGGGAAACCAATACGGCTTATCTGAAAGCCGCTTCCATTACCTTCAATATCCTGATGAACAGCTATCCTGATTCACAATTTAGCGATGAGTATAAATTGTATATCATTAAAGCGGATTACCTGTACGCCACTAAAAGCTTCGAGTTAAAGAAAAAAGAGCGTTTTGCACAGGTCGTAACGGATTGTAACGATTTTAATGACCGCTTTCCGGATAGTAAATTAAAAAAAGAAGTACAGGAATATCTTGATCTCGCCAATAGTAACATTAAAAAAATAGATAATGAGCAAACTTAGACGACAGGTAAGTACCCATATTGCAAATGTGGCAGAAACTAAAAATCTGACTGACCTCAAAAACAAGACCGGCAATCTGTATGAATCTATTGCCATCATTGCAAAGAGGGCCAACCAGATCAATATCACCATGAAAGAAGAACTGCACAGCAAACTGGAAGAGTTTGCCACGCATACTGACAGCCTGGAAGAAATCCATGAGAATAAAGAACAAATTGAAATCTCCAAGGCGTATGAAAGAATGCCCAACGCTGCATTACTCGCTACGCAGGAATTCATGGAAGACAAAATCTACTATCGCAAGAACGAAGACGATCTTTTCAGCTAGACCCGTTACAATTTATGGTTGAAGGAAAGAAAATACTATTGGGTATCTGCGGCAGTATTGCCGCTTATAAATCTATCCTTCTCACCAGACTGCTCGTTAAAGCAGGGGCTGAGGTTAAAGTGATCATGACGGCTTCCGCTAAGGATTTTGTTACGCCCTTATCCGTTTCAACCATTTCAAAGAATGAGGTCCTCAGTGATATGTTCCGGAATGACGTCTGGAATAATCATGTTGAGCTTGGCCGATGGGCCGATGTTATGCTGATTGCGCCGCTGAGTTGTAATACGCTGGCCAAAATGGCTTCCGGGATTTGCGACAACCTGCTCCTGGCTACTTATTTATCCGCCACCTGCCCGGTGGTGGCCGCACCCGCAATGGATGAAGATATGTGGCTGCATCCCGTTACGAAATCTAATGTTGAAAAACTTCAGTCCATCGGAAACCGGGTAATACCCGTTGAAAAGGGTGAGCTTGCCAGCGGACTTTACGGGGATGGCCGGATGGCAGAACCCGAACAGATCATTTCCTTCCTGGAGATGAATTTTTTTTTTAAGGAAGAACTTAAAGGTCAGAAAGCACTGGTAACTGCGGGGCCAACCCATGAGCCCTTTGATCCTGTACGATATATCGGGAATCAGTCTACCGGCAAAATGGGCATCGCGATCGCCCGGGAATTAACCAGCAGAGGCGCCGAAGTGGACCTGGTGCTTGGTCCGGTATCTGTCGAAATCAATGACCCCCGCATCAGGGTTACGCATGTACAGTCAGCTGAAGAGATGTATAAAGCCTGCCTGGAATTATTCCCCTTCACCCGGATTGCCGTGATGTCGGCAGCGGTAGCAGACTATACACCGGTTTCTTTCTCTGCTGAGAAAATAAAAAAGAATTCTGAAACGTTTACCCTCGAATTGTCCCGTACAAAAGATATTCTTCAGGCACTCGGTGAAATAAAAAAAGACGCGCAAATCCTGGTTGGATTTGCGCTGGAGAATACCGATGAAGCAGCGAACGCCAGAAAAAAACTAAAATCAAAAAATGCTGATCTCATCGTGCTGAATTCTTTAAATGATGCCGGTGCGGGGTTTGGCTTTGATACCAACCAGGTAACCATTTACGAAAAAAATGGTACAGAAATTCCATTCGGACAAAAATCCAAACAGCTGGTTGCCCGGGATATCGTTGACCGGATTATAAAACTTCTCTGATACGTGCAAAGATCCTGATCCTGTTCTCATGCTTTGTCCTGTTCCTGCAAAAAGCCCGTTCACAGGAATTTCAGGCCAACGTGACCGTTTTATCGAATCGAATCAGCACCAGCGTAAACAAACAGATATTCACCACACTGCAAAATGCTTTGTACAATTGGATCAACGGCCGCAAATGGACCAATGTGGCGTTCAATCAAAACGAGAAAATACCATGCAGTTTTCTGCTGAATCTCAGCAACGCTACGGACAACAATACCTATACCGCACAACTGACCATTCAAACCGGACGAACGATTTACAATACATCATACCAGAGTCCGCTGATGAATTATATGGACGAATCCTTTACGTTTAAATATATTCAGTACCAGGAAATGGACTTCAATGAAAATCGTGTCGGTGGTACGGATCCGCTTACGGCGAATCTGACAGCCGTATTTGCTTATTACGCCTATATCATTATCGGATTGAATTTTGATTCCTATGGCCAGCACGGAGGGGATGTATATTATCAGAAAGCACAGAATATTGTAAACAACGCGCCGGAAACGAATGCCATTAACGGTTGGAAACCTTTTGATGGTCTGCGAAACCGCTATTATCTCGTAGAAAACCTGACCAATCCAAAATATAACCCGATCCATGATGCGATCTATAATTATTATCGTATGGGGCTCGATCACATGTTCGATCATCAGGACGAAGCACGTAAAGGGGTTATGGATGCACTCAGCGCCTTTAACACCATCAACAATGAGTATCCCAATATCATGTTTCTCCAGTTTTTCTTTCAGGGCAAAGGCGCTGAGATGGGAAATGTGTTCAAACAGGGAACACCGGATGAAAAAAGCCGTGCCCTGGATATTTTATCACGGATCGATATTTCCAATCTGAGCTTGTATAAACAGGAACTACAGTGAAGTATCTGATTGTATTTTTCGGGATTGTCCTCGCGGCCTGCAACGAACAGACCGATATTCCGAGTAATATCATTCCACCCGATTCCATGCAAAAGATCATGATTGATGTTATCGTGGCTGACCAGTATTCAAGTTTATATATCAACAAAGACAGCCTGAAAAGGGATAAAGTAAAAGCCAACCAGGATCTTTTGGAATCGGTTTTTAAAATACACCACGTATCAAAGCAAAATTTTCAGGAGAGCCTGCGTTTCTATGAATCCAGGCCCGACCTGAATAAAAAAATATTTGACAGCCTCGCTGTTTATGCCAACATCCACCGGCCTGAACTCTTCCGGCCCAAACCGGTGCCAAAACCAGATGCTGCCCATCCAAAATGACTCCATCATTTCATAACTTCATGTTATGAACAAAGTATACCTGAATGCGCTGGAAGCTATCAAAGATATTCCTGACGGTGCTATCCTGATGCTGGGTGGATTTGGTCTGTGCGGAATTCCCGAAAATAGTATTTCGGCGCTTGTACAAACCGGTGTGCGAAACCTCACCTGCATTTCCAACAATGCGGGAGTCGATGACTTCGGACTTGGGTTTTTACTTAAAACCAGGCAGATAAAAAAAATGATCAGTTCTTATGTGGGAGAGAACGCGGAATTTGAGCGTCAGTTACTGCAGGGAGAACTGGAGGTGGACCTGGTGCCCCAGGGAACACTGGCTACCCGGATTCAAATGGCCGGTATGGGCATTCCTGCTTTCTATACGCCCGCAGGATTTGGAACTGAAATCGCATCCGGAAAGGAAATCCGGGAATTCGATCAAAAGATGTACCTGATGGAATCCGCGCTGCATGCAGATTTTGCGATCGTAAAAGCGTGGAAAGGAGACCGGCTGGGCAACCTGGTATTCCGGAAAACAACCAGAAATTTCTCCACCTCCATGGCCAAAGCAGGACATATTACCATTGCAGAAGTGGAAGAACTGGTCGAACCCGGCGCGCTGGATCCTGATCATATACATGTAGCCGGAATATATGTGCACCGGATTTTTCAGGGCGCTTTTTATGAGAAGAGAGTTGAAAAAAGAACTTTAAAGCGCGAAGCTTGAAGCTTGAAGCCTGAGGCATGAAGCTTGAGGCACGAAGCTTCTTCATTAATAAATAATAATTAATAATTAAGACGTGTTTATCTCCGTCAAACAGCTGGAACAGGAAATGGGCGTTGATAAAAGAATCGGACGATTCTTTGTAGACCGGAAGATCCCGGAGAAAAACAGTTTCTGGAAGGGCAGGTTGTTATACATCGCGTTTGGCAATGGCTATCTCTCCATTCCGGTCTATTATGATTTACTATATCGCATCGGCGTTCCTGCGGAAATATTGCTGGAGGAAAAACATATTGAGTTCATGGAGCAACTCATGCATTTTGCGATTCTTCAGGAAAGAAATGAAATCACGAAACCAGAAGAATTGACGCAAATTCGCGCGATGCTTGAAGGCCGGGTACAGAATACAGAATATTATCATTTACTGAATCGCTATCTGGACCAGTCCACGCTGGATCCGATCGGCCCCTTCGGACTGGCTTTTCCTTCATTGAACCGGGCGGATGTCTTCCTGTATATTCTTTGCGACCTGCCCCTCACGGAGGCCCAATGGCCGCAAGCCATAACATACTGGTATGCCCTGCATCCGAGTTATCTCATCATCGATGATATCAGGGATTACGAAACCGACCGCAAAAACGGGGACGAGAATGTGATCGTTGATTTTGGTGGCGGGGCGCAGGGTATGGAAAAGACCTATGAATTGTTCAGGGAGAACTGTAATACCCTCAGGGAAATAAACCCTTTACTTGCAGATTTTTTGCTGGGTTATGAAGAGCGGCTGCGGGAGAACATACCCATTAATCACTAATCATGGCACTGGATAAATACGGAATTGCAAAAAGAATTGCACAGGAATTGAGGGATGGCATGTACGTGAACCTGGGTATCGGCATTCCCACCCTCGTCGCCAACTACATACCGGCGGGAATGATGATCATGGTGCAGTCGGAAAACGGAATGCTGGGTATGGGTCCTTATCCCGATGAAAAAGAACTGGATCCCGACCTGATCAATGCAGGTAAGGAGACCGTTACCATCCTGCCTGGCGGGGCGTTTTTCGACAGTGCAGAAAGCTTTGGAATGATCAGGGCAGGCAAAGTGGACATGACCGTATTGGGCGCGATGGAAGTTTCTGAGCAGGGTGATATTGCCAACTGGAAGATCCCGGGCAAAATGGTGAAAGGCATGGGAGGTGCCATGGACCTTGTCGCGAGCGCGAGAAATATCATCGTGGCCATGCAACATACAAACCCCAAAGGCGAATCCAAATTACTGCCCAAATGCAGTCTTCCGCTCACCGGCGTGCGATGCGTAAAAAGAATTGTTACCGAGCTCGCTGTGTTGGACGTCACTCCCGATGGATTCCTGCTGGTAGAAAGAGCTCCCGGTGTTACCGTAGAAGAAATCAGGGCGAAGACGATGGGAAAAATGAAAATACCTGCGCAAGTACCGGAAATGCAATTGTAATAGGAAATGATGGTGACGGCGAGAACTATATTCTTGTTTATGGCGATCAACGGAAAAAACGGGCAGATAAGTTTTGAAGACGTTGCCATGCCGCTCACTAACGGTGAATGGCCTCCGAAGTTTATACATCTTAGAGCATGCGAAATTTCCAAATGAATAAAATAATCCTGGCCCTTTTTTTTGCAATGATCAACTGTTATTACCTTTCCGGCCAGACCATACCTTATGGCAACAACAAAACAATGGGGCATTATTATACCCTAAGGGGTATAAAAATTTATGTGGAAGTATATGGTGCCGGTAAACCCCTTCTTTTGATTCATGGAAACGGTGGCAGTATGGCTGCCTTTTCCCAAAACATACCTTATTTCTCAAAGAAGTATAAAGTAATAGCAGTTGACAGCCGGGCGCAGGGAAAAACGGTTGATCCGGGCGATTCCCTGAGTTTTGAAATGATGGCAGACGACTTCGCCGCTTTGCTGGATGTTATGCATATTGATTCGGCTTATGTGCTTGGATGGAGCGACGGAGGCATCAACGCGTTGTTATTGGCCATGAGGCATCCTGAAAAAGTGATCAAACTGGTTTCAACCGGTGCCAATCTGACGCCTGATTCATCAGCCATTATCCCTTCAGAATGGATTAATGAACAAAAGGAATTTGAGTCCAAAAAAAATAAAACCTGGACAACCGAAAAAGAAAAAAATGACTGGAAAATATTTATGCTGGACTGGCTGCAGCCCAATGTGCCTTTCGGGGAATTAAAAGCCATTCGCTGCCCTTCTTTGATCATCTGCGGGGATCATGACGTGATTACCATTGAACACACGGCAGCTATTTATAAGAATATACCGCGCGCTTATCTTTGGGTAGTCCCCCATTCAGGACATGCGACATTACAGGATGACCGGGATGAATTCAATAAAACAGTCAATGAGTTTTTTCAGAAACCTTTCGCTGATTTTCATCTGCAAAGCATTAATCCCGTTCACAAAAATTGATCTCTTGGTTACTCGTAATCTCGTCGGGGTCCTTATCTTTTTTATCGCTTCAAACACGGGAGCTTCGGGACAGCAACTGATTGCTTACTATTCCGGCAACGCCCAGCAGATCCGGGAATATCCGGTAAACAGGCTCAGTCAGATCATTTTTAGTTTTTGCCAAATGCGCGGAAACCGGTTGGTGGTTGGCAGCAGCAGGGATAGTACGACCATCCGTGCGTTAGTAGCCCTGAAGAAAAAAAATCCTTCACTGAAGATCCTGCTTTCGCTGGGTGGGTGGGGAGCCTGCAAAACCTGCTCCGGTGTTTTTGCGACAGATTCCGGACGAAAGGAATTTGTTGAATCGGTAGATGCAACGAATAAATTTTTTCATACAGACGGGATTAATCTGGATTGGGAATTTCCGTCTATTGCCGCCTTCCCTGGGAACCATTTTCTGAAGGATGATAAATGGCATTTTAATGCGCTGGTCAAATCACTTCGTTTGAAACTGGGCGGGGAGATGGAAGTCAGTGTGATTTGTGCCGGGTTCAGCCCTTATCTGGAAGCTTCGCTGGATTTACCCGGACTGGTTCCCTGGGTGAGCCGCATCAACCTGATGACCTACGACCTGATTGGTAGCAAAGCCCGTTTTGCCGGACACCACAGTTCACTCTATTCCACTTCGGCGCAGGCCGCTTCGGCAGACCGGGCCGTGCGCTACCTGGATTCGCTGAAAATTCCCAGGAACAAGGTTGCAATAGGTGTTGCATTATACGGGCGTCTTTACCAGGTTACGGAAAACCATAATCACGGTCTGCAGCAGCCGGCGCAGTTTGTAAAATTTGTGACGGACAAAGCGATCAGGAAATATTATAACGAGAACACAGGATACATAACCTATTGGGACGAGGAAGCGAAAGCCGCATATAAATATAATGATCAGAAAAAACTATTCCTCACCTACGACGACGAGAAATCCGTGACGGCTAAAGTGAAATATGTAAAAGATAAAGGCCTCAACGGCATATTTTTCTGGGAACTTCGCCTGGATAAAGCTCATGGCGGTTTAACGGATCTAATGGCTGATGAAATTAATAAACTGCATTAATCGCATAATTCACATCATAATAATTAAGTCAACAATTTACAAGGTTATAACGCCGTCTTACTATTAAAAATTGCCCACTCTTATCTGATTTGATTTGCTGTGCAGCAGATTTCCAAGGGACGCAAAAATAGACTTTTCTCAATTTCTATTTTATTTTAATCGATCAGCCATTTCGCTTTTCATTGCTTGAAAGTTTGCCTGCATTCCATTGATGACAAATGTTTTGTGGACTAGGGAACCGATGGTCATGCCAATGAGTCCGCCCAAGATTGCGCCGGGTATAGCGAAGAATATCGTTTTCTGCGCCGTGGTGAAATTGTAGACAGATTGTTGGCCCGCTGTTGCGAGTATGTATAATTCTATTGCTGTGAAGCTGCCTATAGCGCCGAACAGGAAGCCCCTGCCTATACTGTTTTTTCTTTTGATCTGAACTTTTCCTAATTCCTGATAGCCGAATTTCTGCAAGTCAGATACATTTATATGAATGAAGGAGAATTTGAGACTTTGTGCTGAAATGTAGATCGTGGAGTCGTCTATCGTTGCCAGGAATCCAGTATAATTTCCTGAATGGAGATTTGTGAGTGTTACCTTGTAAGCGATAAACCTGTGTTGGGTGCTGTCCTGCGCATGGGCGGGGAAAATATTTAGTATTAGCAATATGATGAAGACTGATAATATTTTCATTTTGGTTGTGTTTTTTTTATTGGGCTGTTGTCCTTTTTGAGATCGCAGTATTTTGAAAATTTCATTGTCTTTCTATGTTGCCGTTTCCAATCAAGCTCTTCTATACTTAATTCCCGAAAATGTAAAACAAACCAAACTGAAACACACTGTTCTTCTCTGTGTTATTGCTGCTACTATTATTCCTTGACAAGGTTGTCAGACCCAGGTTATAACGAGCATCAATTCCAAAACCAATCTTTGAAAACTTATAACCGATCCCAAAGGCCCATGAGAAGTCAACTGACTGAGTTGCGTCTTTAGCATTCAGGGTTTGGCCATTTGCTTTTTCATTTGCACTGAGAAGAAAGCCAATCTGTGGGCCGGACTCAACAATAAAACCAGATAAATGCTGATACTTAAACAGTATCGGAATATTGAGGTAATTATAATCTAGTTTTCCGCTGGAACCCAGCACCGACGTGGCTGCTCCCTGTCCTGAATATATCAATTCAGGTTGTAGATAACAGGATGTAAAGAGAGGAAAAAGTGCAAATATACCTGCGTTAAAATCTGTTTTCGAACTGAGTGAATAACCTGAAGGAACATTTGACAATGTTAGGTTGGCAATATTTATACCGGCTTTTACGCCAAATTGCACTTGAGCACTGGTGGTTAAAGTGACGAGGGCAGTAAATAAAAGAAGAAAGATTCTTTTCATAATCTTGATTCATTGCGCTTCCAAATGAAAAATATTGAACTTTTATCTATATCAGTTTTTGATTGATAGCTTTTATAACTGCCTCGCTTTTGGAATGCACATGAAGCTTTTCATAAATATGCCGTACGTGGGTACTAACTGTGTCAATTGAGATAAAGCATTCTGAAGCAACAGCTTTATAAGATTTCCCTTTGACCAGTAAAGCTAATATTTCCATTTCCCGCTCGGATAAATCAATAAATTCGGTTACCGCATCGGGAGTTTGAAGCTTGAACATCTTTAAGACCTTTGCCGCTACGATCGGTGTCATGGGTGCACCTCCTTCGTAAGTTTCAATAACAGCATCTATCATTTTCTGGGGAGGAGTTTTCTTAAGCATATACCCAGATGCGCCTGCGCAGATGGCTGCAAATATTTTGTCGTTATCATCAAATACTGTTTGCATTAATACGCGAACTTTTGGGAAATTATCTCTTATGATTTTAACAGCGTCAATACCTGAGATCCCTGGCATATCAATATCCATCATTACAATATCGGGATTGGCAAGATGCATATTTCGAATTAACTTATTCGCATCGGGAAAAATACCCGTGCAGGTCATACCCTCAGCGGAATTGATTAATTGTTGAAGACTTTCACGAAGCATTTTATTGTCTTCGAATATGGCCACTTTAATTTCCACGATTAAGGATTTGATTTAAAGATATAACCTATTATGATTTAATGATATCACCGATTTATGTGATTTTAAACCTAAGTTTTATATGGGTTCCTTCATTTAATATGGATTCAAGATCAAAATCAGCTTTTAATTCAGTACTTCGTCGTTTTAGGGTATTCATTCCATTACCCTGGAAATCTTTATTAATATCAAATCCTTTACCATTATCACTTACATTGAGTTCAATAAAATGATCGCTTTGGGAAATGCAAACTCTGATTTTACGGGCGTTAGAATATTTTGCCGCATTAT
>JBGPBW010000089.1:0-17569 GCA_041481385.1 Puia sp. | reverse complement strand
TTTCGTTGACCGTTGACCGTTGACCGTTGGCGGTTGATCGATGATGTTCACTTGGATATTTCCCATATCAGGTTTTACCTGGTCGCCCGGAATACGTTTTTTAAGATAACCGGTACCGGCTTCTGTTTTTTCTTCACTGCTATTGATTTCATATGACCCAAGTTTTATGCTAACATTTTGATTTGAAGAAAGCCAGTCGCTGCCATTTAGCAGCAGGGCATAACAGGCATCAGCAGTCGCTTTTGTGGACGGCCAGTGCGTTGTGTGTTTTTGCTGAAGCAACCAGTATTTCATCTGGTCAATATCTTTCAGGTCTCCGTGAACCTCCTGAAACATTTCAATGATCAGCGACTGTGTTTCAACGGGCGCTTCCTGCCAGTAATAACCATAGCTGACGGACTTCCAGTACATCCCTGTTTCAGCAGACACCGTTGCATTCTCTTTCAGTGATGCGAGAATATCTTTTGCTGTTTTTGCTTCCCCGGTTCGATGCAGATACAGCGCAATCATCGCCTGCATATATACGGATTGACGAGTCCAGGATTCGATGGATTGTTTCCTGTAATAGTTGGTCGCAGTGATTCCAATTGTTGGTACTGTTATCTCCGGAAACAGACTCCGCATATATAAGTATTGAATCTGAAGCGGACCCAGATTTTGAGCAGCCGGCCACTTATCTCGCCTTGTATAGTCATTATTGATTTCCCGGTCAAGATAACCAAGGCCTGATTTCACCATTTTATTCAAAGCTATTTGAAGATCCGCAGGCAGGGCATTTAATTTTTTCAACCTGCCGATGCCAGAGATAATGTATTGCGTGATATAACGATCATCGCGGCCACCTTTGAACCAGGGAAAACCGCCTGCTTCAGATTGCATGAGCTGCAATTTATCGAGTGCCGCTTTCAGTGCAGACTTCATTTTCAATAGATCAAATAACAGGGCCAGGTTTTTTTTCTGCTGTGTTTCCGTTTGCGCGTCCAATACCCAGGGTGTTTCGCGGAGCAGCGCGGATTTCAATTCCTCATTTTTCTGCAGATTGCTCACAAGAGCAGCCGTGTCTGTATTCTTCCATTTTTCAAAAACAGACTGCATAGCCGGTGATACGTTGATTATATGGGCCGCTAAGGCATTTGCATAGAAGCGATTGAAAGTTTGTTCAGCACATTCATAGGGAAATTCCATGAGGAAAGGCAGGGACTGTACTGCATACCAGGCGGGATTGGTCGTATACTCCACGGTGAGTTCCTGGTTTTGCAGACTGTTACTTGCTCCCGACTTCAACAGCTCTTCAAAAACAAAACGCTGTTCTGTTTTTCCTGTCATATTCATGGGTAGGGATTCTGTCACCAGCATGCGGTTGTTCAAGACCGGTAGTGCCGCTTCCTCCCCATCGCTATAGCCCGCGCCGTCCAAATCCGTCCTTGCAACTAAACGATAAGAAACGGGTTGGGTGAAATGAGCCGGTATGACGGCCGGGAAAAAAACAACTGTGCTTTGGGAAGCATTCACGGTAAAAGGCTGACTTCCTTTCAGATTTCTCAGAATCTGGTCAATGGGTTGATTATTTCCCGCATTGAACCATTCGAGCTGTATGGTGCCCATCATGTTTAACACGGAGAGATTGGCTATTTTTACCGGTAGCAGCATGGTGTCGCCTTCCCGGAAGAATCTGGGCATATTCGTTTGAATCATCAGTTCTTTCTGTGTGATCACTTCTTTTTCTGAATAACCAAATGCCAGTTCCTTCGTATGTGCGAGTATCATCCACTTCCACCGTGTCAATGCATCGGGCATAGTGAAAGTAATTTCAACATTTCCCTGCGAATCCGTTTTCAATGCCGGCTGAAAAAAAGCTGTCTCGTTGAAATTTTTCCGGATCTGGACATGGTCCGTAGGTGGATTTTGCTTATTTGCAGCTGGTACTTTTTCATATTGCACTTCTTCCTTTTCTATTTTCGGTGCACTAAATTTTGCCATTTCAACTTTTGGGGGTGCAGCATCCGCTACGCCGGCATCTTTAATAATTGTGGCTGGCAAATAAAGAGGCATAGCCACATCTTTATACATGCCCCTGTTTCGATCTTCAGGATTGATCAGGGCATCGTATAACACGGTTACCCTTTTCTCAGTCCGGTTATTAAGCGGTGGTTTAATGATAGATTGGGTATTACTAAAGACGTGTTCTGCATTCCATGGATTACGCATATTGAATATGGGATATATGTTCGGTCTATTCCAGTAATGTGTTTTAAACTGGTCAAGAGAGGCGTCATACATCGAGGTCAGGATTTCCGCTGCTACATTATCTTTTTTTGCACCACTGATTTTTATATTCCATTGTTCGGGACTGCCCGGGAGGGTTTTATCTTTCCAGGTCAGATAAGAGATCATCAGTTCTTTATTTGTCCAGGGTACCCGGACTACATGCCTGCTGATAAACCGCCGGTTGTTGACTACAAATACGTCAGTAATGGCAAAACCTCCACGGTCTGCCTCATGTATATCAATTGACGAACGGTTGAATTGTTCATTCAACCTGTAATAAGAATATTTATTTACACTGTCATTCAGTCCCTGCCTGAGCCGGATTACAAAGAGATCCTTTGCTTCTGAACCCGTTTGGATGTTTATCGTTGAACCCGGCTCCACGGTAACCTTTTCATCATGCACATAACTATATGATTTGAAACCTGGTTTTTCATCATGTGTGCTGACCTGTATGAATTTTTTGTCTATAATTTCAGACCCATCAATATCTGTTGCCCTGAATTCAAGTTCATACCAGCCAGAAGTCATCGCGTTGAGCCGTTTTTTATCTACTTGAAATAATCCATCCGCGGTTGTACTATCTGTATTTTGGTATAGCGTCGAAGCTTTAGTCCAGGTTTTTGGGTCAGACTCATCCCGGTATTCATCATTCGGGAAGAGGTCAGTAAATTCTTTTTCGGTCATCACGAATTGATCCGGTTGTTCCCAATACCTTTTCCGGATCAGACGCTTTGGAGCCTGCAAAGTAAAGATGGTCATGGTCAGATTCTGTTTTACGAACAGACCCGAAGCATTCTTTGTAGTCACCGGAATCTGGTCGAGGCTGTCCCGATCAATTTGTTCTTGGTCGGGAAGAGAACTAACGATTTCGAATGATCGATAACTGGCTGCTAAGGTCGTTAGGCCCGAACGGCTTTCTCCATTGGCATCGGTAATCGTAGTTTCCACTCTATAATGATATACCGGCTGTGTTAATTTGCTTACAGACTTATCGGGCAGGGCAGGAAAATGTATATAGAATCTACCGTTGGCATCCGTAAATCCTTCGCCTTGTGCTACTTCCACTTCAGTTGAATGAGGAAAAGAGCGGAACATCCAGGTATAGGGGAAAAAAGTTTCGCGGTAAACCCGGAAATTGAATTTTGCATCGTCGATGGCGTTTCCGGCAAAAGCTTGTGCCATTCCTCCAAGCCGTATCGTATCTCCCAGTCGGTAAGCAGATTTTACCGAATCGAATTCAACATAAAAGCTGGGACGCTTATATTCTTCGACCGAAAAGGTTTGTTCGTCTTCAGTCATTGCGTCATAAATGCTGAATTCGCCGCCGAGCAGATTTTCAGGCAGGTGAAATGCACCCTGCACAGAGCCAAAATCATTTGATTTCAAAACCAATGAATCTACCATCTGATCATTTACGTCTTTCAGAATAATTTTGGTTTTCTGCTGAAGGGCAATTTCGAACTTTTTGTTCTTGCGATCCCTCGAAATGAGTAAGCCTTTAAAATACACTGTCTGACCCGGCCTGTAAATGGACCGGTCGGTAAATAAATAGTCGGTTAGTTTTTTATTCGATTGTTGTTCCTCTTCATAATTCCGGTAATAATTGATGTATTGACTGATTGAAAGAAAATCATTTCCGAAATGGAATACCAGTTTCTCATAAGCATTGTCGCGATGTGAAAACAGGTGAATATATCCCTTCGTGTCGGCCAGATATGTTTTGTCAGGCGTATATGCATAGTTACCCGAAATGTATTTCCGCATATATGTGGTGAGTTTTGCCCCCTGCAGCGGATGACCGGAGTCGCGATCCACAACAAAATAATCCAACCCGTTTTTTACATATGCAATGGACGAACAATAAAATGTGGATAGCCCAAGATCCTGCTGATTGGAGAAGTCCGGATCCGGGCTGGTCATCAAGGCATATTGCCCGATGGGGAGTGCATCTAATTTTATTTCGACCCGGTGCTCCTGAAAATCTCTTGTTTCAGGTAGGTCCTGATGAAAACTCTTTTCAAACTGTCTTTGTAAGAGTTTCGTCCAGAATTTATCATCATATCCCTCTTGTTCATAAGATTCCTGTGTAACCTCATCAATACGGATAATCCGCCCGTAGAGCTGATGTATATTTTTATAGGTGATTAGTACCCTGAACGGCTTGTTCGGCAGGTTGACGGACTCCATTTGTATATTAAAGGAAGGCCTGCGGATTTTTCTTAAAAGCTGTTCACAATTCCATCTGCCTTCACTCGAATCAGGATGTTTTACAGCCTGCTCACAAAAGGCTATCGCTTTCAAATTGTCGTATCTGTAAGAGGTATCTCTCAGTGGATCATACGCATCAGCCTGTCTTGCCCACCATTCCGCCTGAAGATACCAGGCCTGTGAAGAAATGGACAGCGTACCAAACTGACTGGTGATCCGGCCCAGGGCATTAACGTAAAGAGAATCTTTATCCGGCATCTGTGCATACTGATATACAAATTGTATCCGGCTGATGTCTGCATCAATCCAGGCATCCAGCCGAACATCTTTTGTATGAAAGCGAAGCAGCTGCTGGTAAATCCTGATCGCGGTCAGCTGGTTTGAATTGCTGTCCTTGCTCATAAATCCGATATGCTGAAAAAAAAGTGCTTCGGAAAACAGATTCGGATTTTCCATCAGACGGTCGTCGGTGGATATAGTATTACCAGTTTCATTTATGCGGAAGTAATCAAGTGCCCTCCAGGCAAGCAGGTCGTAGAGTGTGGGCCGGAGTTCACGGGCATTCCCTTTTTGCAAAACCGCATCCAGTTCACCAACTGGTGTTTTTTTAAGCAGGTCCGGATTTTCCAGCGAGGCCAGATATAAAAAACGGATCCTTTGATTCAGCAGGTTGATGGTCCAGGCAGAAATATCTGTTGAGGTATCAGCAACAATCGTTGTCCTGTTCTGATACTGGTACCTGTTCTCCTGCAGGTATTGAAATAATCCTTCAGCCTCGATACTTTTCAAAAGAGCGGATACCCGTAGTGGCGTTCCGACCATTTCCTGCTCCATTTCCGCGACCGCCTGGTTGATATTCCTGTCCTCGGTTTTCCTTAAATAATTTCTATAAATAATTGCCTTTACCCATTGCGCATCGTTGTTCTCTTTTTTTGCGGCGTCATACAATTTATTTACTTCAAAAAGGGCCGATTTCGGCAGGTTTTTTTTATGTATAAGTGAATCGATCAGTTTCCATTCCTTTTCGTAAGGAAAACCGGACTGGCCAAAAAATACCTTATAACTAAGCAGGATAACCGAAGTAAGCAGGAGCGACTTCAAAAACATTTCTTTACAATTTTGCAGGAAGAAAAACTTCCCGGGTTCAGGTTGAAACATCTCTACAGGCTTTGACGTTATCCGTCTTCGCCAAGGCTTCGGACGCTTGCACCAAAGCTTCAGCGTCGGCGCACGGACAAGGGCCTTCAGCGTTGGGCATTAGGCATTAGGCTTTAAGCCTTAAGCCTTCAGCGTTAGGCCTTAGATGCAGTTTCTTCCCGATTGCATATCCTTTAACGGATTTATAACGATCTCAAGTTAAACAATCGTAAGGGCCAGGGCTCTTAGAAGTGCAAGCTTTTATTCACCTTAAAATTTGTTTTATGAAAGCAAAATTTCCAATCCTGATCGCAGCCGGGCTCTTTCTGGTTTCTGTTTCCCAGGCCCAATACGGCGGGGATTATGTCGGCCCTCATTTTGCCATCCAGGGCCAGGTAGTGATACCAGGCAGGGCACATGATAACTACGATTATAATAATTATTCCCGCGACCGGTACGATGGACGTCGGGAATGGAGGGCCGATGAATATGAAAGATTCTACAGGGAACATCGCGACTGGAGAGAAGACGAATATCAGCATTATTGCCGGGATCACCGTGAATTCGGGGGTGACCGCCGCGATTACTACCGCGATCATTACAGTTACCGTGTAGCGCCTTATTGTGCACCGAGGAGAGTGGTGGTATATGGCTATTAATTAAGCTTGAGGCGCGAGGCATGAAGCGCGAGGCGTGAGGCATGAGGCTAAACAAATAAAAAAGTCCTTCTCAAATCAGAAGGACTTTTTCTATTTCTTCAATCAAGAGCTTCAAGCCTCGCGCTTCGCGCCTCACGCTTTCTTCCCTTTTAGCACCCGCGCCATTGTCGCTCCGATATCTGCGGGGCTTTGTGCAACTTCAATGCCACACTCGGTCATAATTTTCATTTTGGCAGCGGCCGTATCGTCAGCGCCTCCGATGATTGCGCCGGCGTGCCCCATTCGGCGTCCCGGAGGTGCAGTTTGTCCGGCGATAAATCCGACTACGGGTTTGCGGTTATTGGCTTTGACCCAACGCGCCGCTTCGGCTTCCATACTGCCACCAATTTCTCCGATCATGACAATACCTTCTGTATCCGGGTCATTCATCAGCAATTCCACTGCTTCCTTCGTCGTTGTCCCGATGATGGGATCTCCTCCGATACCGATAGCAGTGGAAATTCCCAGTCCGGCTTTTGCCACCTGGTCTGCCGCTTCATAAGTAAGGGTACCCGATTTGGAAACGATGCCGATTTTGCCTTTCTTAAAAACAAAGCCCGGCATAATGCCCACTTTACATTCGTCGGCCGTAATCACACCCGGACAATTGGGTCCGATCAGTCGGGTTTTGGTACCCGTTAAATAATGTTTGGCTTTGACCATATCCTGCACAGGTATGCCTTCCGTAATACAGACTACCAGGGCAAGACCAGCTTCTGCAGCTTCCATAATGGCATCCGCAGCAAAAGCAGGAGGTACAAAAATGATGGAAACGTTAGCGCCGGTTTTTTTGACAGCATCCGCTACCGTATTGAATACGGGACGATCCAGATGAGTGGTTCCTCCCTTGCCAGGTGTTACTCCGCCTACTACCTGGGAACCATATTCAATCATTTGGGCCGCATGAAAACTGCCTTCGGTACCGGTAAACCCCTGTACAATTATTTTTGAATTCTTATTGACTAAAACTGCCATTGTATGTTATTAGGTGGTTTTCTGAGACAGCAAAATTACTTATTTCAGCAATTCATCCATATTCCGGTTATTATCAATTTTTCCCTTCATTTCCAGCTGCCGCATGTCTTTGGCATCCTGCAGAAATTCGGAGGCAAAAATGAAATCGTTCAGCAGTTTATTCTTACTGAAAATAATTTCTTTATTTGAGCCTTCCCACTCTTTCTTTCCCTGGTACATATATATAATATGATCGCCGGTTTCCATCACACTGTTCATGTCGTGCGTATTCACTACGGTGGTTATATTGTATTCCAGGGTAATCTCCTTGATCAGTTTGTCGATCAGGATTGAGGTTTGCGGATCCAGACCCGAATTCGGTTCATCACAGAAAAGATACTTCGGATTCAAAACAATCGCCCGGGCAATACCCACCCGTTTTTTCATACCGCCGGATATTTCTGCCGGAAATTTACTATTGACATCTTTCAGATTCACCCTGTCCAGCACTTCGTTTACACGCTTTAGTTTATCGGCAAAAGAATCATGCGTAAACATATCCAGCGGGAACATGATATTCTGCTCAACAGTCATGCTGTCGAACAAGGCACTACCCTGGAAAAGCATACCGATCTGTTGTCGCAGCATTTTCCGGTCTTCTTCATTCATACTCGTGAAACTCTTGCCGCTGTAACTGATCTCACCGGAGTCCGGTTCAAAAAGTCCGACCAGGCATTTCATCAGGACCGTTTTGCCACTGCCACTGGAACCGATGATGAGATTGCATTTACCGGGTTCGAAATTAGCATCCACACCATTGATGACCGTTTTACCGTCGAATCCTTTTTTTAAATCTTTTACTTCGATCATGCTGTTCGCTTATAAGAGAATGGATGAAAGTGCATAGTCCATGAAGAGTATCATCACACAACTCACCACCACCGATTTTGTACTGGCCCGTCCAATTTCCAGAGCCCCTCCATTCACATAATATCCATAAAAAGAAGATATACTGGCAATGATGAAGGCAAAGCAATAGGATTTGACCAGGGCAAAAAATACATTAAAGGGTTTGAAATACTGAAAAAGGCCTTTATCAAATTGCGAAGCAGAAACGATGCCCGTTGCCACAGCCGCCAATTTGCCACCCAGGATACCCAGTACAGCAGAAATAATCACAAGCAGGGGGATGGTCAGCATCGCTGCCAGGATTTTCGGAAGGATCAGGTAAGTCCTTGTATTGATGCCCATGATTTCCAAAGCATCGATCTGTTCACTCACGCGCATATTCCCAAGTTCACCCGCGATTTTACTGCCCACCACACCGGCGAGTACAATACAAACCAGGGTGGGAGAAAATTCCAGGATCACGGTATCACGCACGATCTGAGCGATGGTAGACAGTGGGATCACCGGACTCACGAGCTGATAGGCCGTTTGCAGGGCAGATACCGCTCCCATAAAAACAGAAATGATCACCACGATGCCTAGCGAGCGTATGCCGATTTCCACACACTGATGCATGAATTCTTTCCAATACATTTTGATGTTTTCGGGTTTCGAAAACATGGCCTTCAACATCAGTATATATCGCCCCAGTTCGGTAAGAATATTCATGTCGATTCAGCGATGAAAGTACGTTTATTTTTTTGTTCTTTTCCACCAGGGCGACTTGAGCGTGGCTTCTTCCTGGGTATGTTTGCATTTGGTTTGGGCATCGATGATCGCTACCAGGGCCATATTATAAATATTTCTCACGGAACTGCCCAGCTGCAGTACATGCACCGGTTTTTTCATACCGAGCAGGATCGGACCGATAGCATCAGCAGCACCCAGTTCCTTTAATATATTATAAGCGATATTACCCGCTGCCAGGTTGGGAAAAATCAGGGTATTCACTTCCTGGTCGACCAGTTTGCTGAAAGGATAATTTTCTCGGAGGATCTCGTTGTTCAGGGCAATGCTGGCCTGCATTTCTCCATCCACGATCAGATCCGGATCTTTTTGTTTGACGATCTCGGTAGCCCGGGCTACAAGTCGGGCCTCGGGTGAATTGCTGGTGCCGAAGTTTGAATAACTCAGCATAGCAATACGCGGAACCAGATTGAAGTGACGGACTTCCTTGGCAGCCAGAAGGGTTATATCTGCAAGTTCTTCGGCTGTCGGATTAAAATTTACCGTTGTGTCTGCCAGGAACAGCGGACCTTTTTTTGTAAGCATGAGATACATGCCTGCAATTTTATTTACACCCTCTTCTGTTCCGATGATTTCAATAGCAGGACGAATGGTATCGGGGTAGTTCTTTGTCAGTCCTGAAATCATTGCATCGGCCTCTCCGGTTTCGATCATCATACAACCGAAATAGTTCCGGTCGATCATGATCTTCTGCGATTCATATTTATTGAATCCTCTTCTTTGTCTTTTCTCAAAAAACTTTTCCGCATATCTTTTCCGGCGTTCATCCTGTTCCTCACTCCGTGGATCGACGATCGGAAAATCTTCGATATCAATTTTATTTGCACCTGCAATTGAACGGATCCTTTCTTTATTTCCGAGCAGGATCGGATAGGCCGTACCCTCATCATACAGGATCTGGGCGACTTTTAATATTTTAATGTTGTCTGCCTCAGCAAAAACCAGTCTTCTTGGATCGCTGCGTGCCTTGCTGCCTAACACACGGATTAGCTGGTTATCCAGGCCCAGGCGTTTGTTGAGATCTATGGCATAGGTCTCCCAGTTTTCAATTATTATCTGGGCGACTCCGGAATCCATGGCCGCTTTGGCTACTGCCGGCGCAATGGTGGAAAGGAGCCGGGGATCCAAAGGTTTTGGAATGATATATTTTGGACCGAAGCTGATATTTTTTTCGTTGTACGCCATGTTCACAATGTCGGGAACCGGTGTTTTGGCCAGGGTGGCCAGAGCACGTACGGATGCCAGTTTCATTTCTTCATTGATTTGCGTAGCGCGCACGTCCAGTGCTCCCCGGAAAATAAAAGGAAATCCAAGTACATTATTCACCTGGTTTGGAAAATCACTTCGGCCTGTGGCCATAATCAGGTCATCCCTTACGGCTGTTGCAGCATCATAAGTTATTTCCGGATCGGGGTTGGCCATTGCAAATACAATTGGTTTTCTGGCCATGGATTTTACCATTTGGGGGGTCACCACATTGCCCACACTCAGACCGACAAAAACATCGGCATCCACCATTGCTTTCTCCAGGGTAATATCGGATTTATCAATTGCAAAAATGGAACGGTCTTCTTCCAGGTCTGTCCTTCCCTTATGCAGTACGCCATCTTTATCGAATACAATAAAATTTTCAGGTTTGGCTCCCAATGCCAGATAGAGTTTGCTGCAGGCCATTGCGGCTGCTCCGGCTCCATTGATCACGAATCGCACTTTGTCAATTTTCTTTTTCTGCAATTCGAGCGCGTTGATCAGCGCGGCACTGCTGATAATGGCCGTTCCGTGCTGGTCATCATGCATCACGGGGATCTTTAAAGCAGCCCGCAATTGTCGCTCGATATAAAAACATTCAGGCGCTTTAATATCTTCCAGATTGATGCCTCCAAATGTCGGCTCAAGGGATTTGACGATTTGTACAAATTTATCCGGATCGGTTTCATTGATCTCAATGTCGAACACGTCGATGTCCGCGAATATTTTGAACAATACAGCTTTGCCTTCCATTACAGGTTTGGAGGCTTCGGGACCGATATTGCCGAGGCCCAGAACGGCAGTGCCATTGGTGATTACTGCAACCAGATTGCCCTTGGCTGTGTATTTATATACTTCGTCTTTGTTTAAAGCAATTTCCTTACAGGGTTCTGCGACACCCGGAGAGTAGGCCAGGGAAAGATCGCGCTGTGTTTTGGCTTCTTTGGTTGGCACCACTTCTATCTTTCCGGGTTTCCCCTTCGAATGATATTCAAGTGCCTCCTCCCGTCTGACTTGCTTTTTTTGCATAAAGTTTATTAGGGCAGGTTTTGATGATCATGAATGCTCGCTCCCAGCCAGGCCATCATGCCCATACCTTTTTCAATTGCGGATTCATCTATATTGAAGGTTGGCGTATGTACACCTGATACAATGCCCTTTGCTGTATTCATCACGCCAAGCCTGTAAAAACAACCCGGGATTTCCTGGGTATAATATCCGAAATCCTCGGCGCCCATCCTCACTTCGGTTTCCTGTACGTTTTCCTTTCCTGCATATTCTTCAGCTTTTATCCGGGCGACAGGATATAATTGTTCATCATTATTGACTACGGGATATCCCACATCCACCAGCACATCGATTTCAGCGCCCATGGCCCCTGCAATTCCCTTACAGATCCGCTGAATCAGTTTATGCGCTTCAAACCGCCAGCTTTCATCCATCGCACGGAAAGTGCCCATGAGTTTGACTTCGGCAGGGATCACGTTGGTCGTATAACCTCCCTGAAATGAACTGATCGTTAATACCGATGGAGAAAAGGGGTTTTTATTCCGGCTGATGATCTGTTGCAAGGCCACCACAATATGAGATGCCACGAGGATCGTGTCTACAGTCAGTTGTGGGTTAGCCGCGTGGCCGCCCTTACCGCGGACTGTTATGTATATTTCATCTGCGCTGGCCATTGATGGTCCTCCACGGAAACTGAATTTACCGATCTCCAGGCCGGGGTGTACATGTAATCCGAAAATGGCCTGGGGTTTCGGATTGTGCAGTACACCTTCCTTGATAAGCAGACTTGCTCCTCCGGGATTTCTTTCTTCGCCCGGTTGAAAAATGAGTTTAATAGTCCCCTCCCATTCAGATTTCAGTTCCTGTAATATTTTCGATGCGCCTAACAGGATACTGGTATGCGCATCATGCCCGCAAGCATGCATGATCCCGTCATTTTGCGATTTGTAGGGGACAGCATTTTCTTCCCGTATGGGCAGGGCGTCCATATCTGCACGAAGCGCAATGACCCGCTTATCCGGATTTTTCCCTTTTATCAGTCCGACTACACCGGTTGTTGCTTTTATTTCGAAAGGAATACCCAGTCCCTTCAGTTTCTCCTGCACAAATGCAGAAGTTTGAAATTCTTTATAACTCAGTTCCGGATGCGCATGCAGGTGACGCCGGATCTCGATGGTCTCCGGTGCATATTTTTTTGCCAGTTGACGGATTTTTTCTTTCAGCATATTCAGGTGTTAGTCGGGCTTAACTTCTATGATATCATGTACCAGGTAAACTCCCGAAGGAAAATCCTGTGTTAGTTTTTGTAAATAGAGCTCTGCTTCTTCCGGTGTCTTAAAATTGCCCACCTTCAGTTTATAATTCGGTGGCTGATAAATAAGGTAGGGTTTTAATTCGGGATAGGACTGGTAGATCCTGGTTTTAATAGCAAAAACCTGGTTTCGGTCTGTTGAGTTGGCCACCTGGATCCGGTAACCGGGTATATTTCTCCGGCTGTCCCTTGTGGTCAGCTCGTTGATCTGGATCTGTTTTCTGATCAGGGAATCCACGCGGGGATCACGGTAGATCAGGCTATCCTGCGCATAAGCTAAGCCGTTATACATGAAGGTCAAAATCAAAAATATTTTCATATTCCTCAGGTTAGGATGGCCAGTTTTTCTTCTTCCAGTATCTGAATGCTGGCGCTGCAACCCAGCCGGCTGGCTCCGGCTGATATTAATTCTGCCGCAAACGTATAGTGCCTTATCCCGCCTGAAGCTTTTATTTTTATTTTTGGCGGAAGATGTTTCCTCATCAGCTGCACATCTGAAACTGAAGCGCCTTTTTCAGCGTATCCGGTAGATGTTTTCATAAAGTCGATATCCATTTTACCATATTCCGCGCAACAATGAAGCAATTCTTCCCGTGAGAGTACGCCGCTTTCGACAATAACTTTTATAATTTTCGCTTTTTCATGAATGAGGGAAAGCAGTTTCTGCATTTCATTTTTAAGGTAGCCCCACTCACCGTTTTTGAGTGCAATGATGTTAATGACCACATCCAGTTCATCCGACCCGTCTGCTATCGCATCCCGGGTCTCCGTTAATTTCGAATCCAGGGAAGAATAGCCCATGGGAAATCCAATCACAGTGGCAGTTTTCACATCCGTCTCTTTTAATGCCCAAACTGCCTGCTTTACTAAATAAGGCGGGATGCAAACCGCTGCAAACCGGTTTTCCACGGCTTCCTGACATAACCGGTCAATATCTGCCGAGGTACAAACGGATTTCAGCAAAGTATGATCTATATAAGAAGCAACCGGATCTTTCATGACTAGATTAGCCACGAATTTAAGCCTTTTAGACCTAAGGATAATTTGCAAATTGGGAAATTTGAAAATTTGAAAATTGATTCTATACCGCTTTAGTCTGAAGTCCCATGGACAGACGTTCGCTTTAATCACTACCGGTATCGATTTCATATTTACGGTAGAAAAGAAGATAAAGCATTAGATCATTTATGAATTAAATTTTCAAATCTTCAAATTTTCAAATCTTCAAATTTTTTTCGGTCTGAATCCCCTCTTCCTGAAATACCTGAACAGCATGATCGCTCCAAATAACAATAAGCCAAAGACGAGCAGGTCTACCCGGATCATGGACGACTTCTTTTCATCATTTTGCATCAGGCGACGCTCTGAATCTTTTATATAAAAAGCCAGACCGGGATAATGTTTATTCAGTTCATCAACCTGTTTGAATTTTTTCAATGCATCTTTGTAAAACTCGCGATCATAAAATACTACTGCATCCGTGAACAACAGGGAAGTTTCACTGGGATGGGCAATCACGCCGGCGCTGTCGAGGTATTCCTGGAGAATTGAAACCGGTATTGCAAAATTCAGCCCCGCAGCCAGGCCGCCACTGGTTTCGATACTGCCGAACGTGGTGAGGCCGACCACTTCTCCTTTTTCATCACATACGGGTCCCCCGCTGCTGCCCCGGTTGATATTGGCGTCCATTTGAATTAATGGCCATCCTGCTACTGATTTCTTCAACGCACTAACAATACCGGTAGTCAGCGTCGGCTCAATGGCTGATTCGGTAGCTACATAATTATTATTGGTCACTGGGCTGGGAAATCCATATACATATAACTGTTCTCCTACCCTTGGTAATTCGTCCTGAGCTATTTTTAATGTAGGCAGTGTTGAATCCCCATCCATCTTCAGAATGGCAACATCCTTGCCCGGCATGGGCTGACCCTTCACGATCACCTGTGCTAATTTTTTTACCGAACCGGTCGTACCGCTGTCTGTATCCACGCTGTATTCGATATAAATTTCCTTACGAAGGTCATAGAGCGCCATGGAAAACAAACGCGCATATACGGAGGCGTAGGTAGTGTACAATATGGATTTTTGCTGTTCTGAAAACCGGGTTGCCCAGGCATTTTCGAGTGCAGAAATATTGGCTTCCGTGATCTGCTGAAAGGCAGACAGAAAGAACTGCCGCCGGATAAATGCATTGTCCCGGTCAATCAGGTGACAATTGGTGGCCACATAACCATCGGCAGTGACGACGAACCCGGTTCCGCTGGATGTGATTTCTTCAGGTTCCTTGATATAATCCAGGGAGGCTTTAAAAAAACGATTGGGGCGGTTGTTGATTTCCTTTAATACAATGTCGAGCTTTTGTTCTGCCGTATAAATGATGCCGCTGCTGTCTAAACGCTGAATGGAATCCACCAGGCGGTTAAAATGGCGCGCATCCAGTTGTATTTTATTTACATAGACATCCGCGGAAAAAACGGTTCGCACCATCACGACCCCCGGCCGGTTTATCCCGTAATTCTGAACTGCGGAAAGTTTCTGGGCCCGGGATGTTTCCGGCCTTGCAGCGATCAGTAACAGTACGGCTAAAAATGTCTTAAAATCAAGGATGCAGGATTTCATGGTAAGGTCTTTCACTTATATAAAACCTTAAAATGGCTAACTTGTTGTGAATTAAAGTTAAACTTTTTCTATGTCTTCCATTCAGGCGCCACTGGCAGAACGACTTCGTCCTGAATCACTTGACCAGCTGGTGGGCCAGAAACACCTTACCGGCAGGGGCAGTATACTCCGGGCAAGCCTGGAACAGGGCAAAATGCCATCCATGATCCTTTGGGGTCCGCCGGGAACAGGAAAAACGACTATCGCCAATATTATTGCGCATACCCTGCGCTCACCTTTTTATACGCTAAGTGCCATTTCATCCGGGGTAAAAGAAGTGCGGGAAGTGATTGAAGAAGCCCGAAAACAGGAAAAAGTAATCCTGTTCATTGATGAAATCCACCGGTTTAACAAAGGACAACAGGATGCCCTGCTGGGTGCTGTAGAGAAAGGCATTATCACTTTGATCGGCGCCACAACCGAAAATCCATCATTTGAAGTGAACAGCGCCCTGTTGAGTCGGTGCCAGGTATATGTGCTCAAACCCCTGGGAACGGAAGAACTCATCGAGCTGCTCCATACGGCGCTGAGCAAAGATCCATTGTTGAACAAACGCGTCATTGAGCTAAAGGAAACAGAGGCATTGATCAATATATCCGGAGGAGATGCGCGAAAACTCCTGAATCTCCTGGAACTGGTAACCGATTCCCAGGCGGATCCGCTGGTCATTACCAACGACCTGGTGATGGCGACAGCGCAACAACGCATTGCGCTGTATGACAAAAAAGGCGAACAGCACTACGATATCGTCTCTGCGTTCATCAAATCCATGCGGGGAAGCGATCCCAATGCAGCCGTATACTGGCTGGCCCGTATGATCGAAGGGGGGGAAGATGTGCAATTCATTGCGCGCCGCATGCTGATCCTGGCCAGTGAAGATATCGGGAACGCTAACCCAAATGCGCTCTTACTGGCTAATGCTACTTTTGAAGCGGTGAGCAAAATCGGATATCCTGAATCCCGCATTATTCTTTCACAATGTGCCGTTTACCTGGCCAGCTCCGCAAAGAGTAATGCATCTTATATGGCCATCAGCGATGCCCTGAATACAGTGAAAGAAACCGGCGACCTGCCCGTACCCCTGCACATCCGTAATGCGCCGACCAGACTCATGAAAAACATGGACTATTCGAGGGGTTATGAATACAGCCATGATTACGAAAAAAACTTTTCTCCCCAGGAATATCTGCCATCGGCAATCAGTGGCAAAAGTTTTTATGATCCCGGAAGAAATGCACGGGAAGAAGAAATTCGCAAACATTTGCGCGGGCTTTGGGACAAGAAGTATGGATACTGAATACAAGTGTGGAGGTGTGGAAAGTGTGGGGGTGTGGAAGTGCGGAAGTGCGGGTGTGGAAGTGGAGGTCAAAAAAACAAATTTAATAGGGTGAAAAGGCCTTTGGGATTCAGTTATTAATTAAAAGATTGGAGTCTGTTTAAACCTCAATCTTACTACAATGCAGGAAGGAATTATCGTAAAGAAATCAACCGAATTCTCAATTAAAATAATAAAATACTGCAAAACCCTTGTTGGTAAAAGAGAATTTGAAATTGCAAAGCAACTTTTAAGGTCAGCGACTTCGATTGGTGCGAATGTGTATGAAGCGCAATTCGCGGAAAGCAAACTGGATTTCATTCATAAAATGAAAATTGCCTCGAAAGAGGCCAGCGAAACATTATACTGGCTTACATTGTGCGAAAATATAGATGACTATGAATTGCCAGAATGTCTTTTACCTGAGTTAAAATCGATTATTGCCATATTGTCTAAAATAATTGTGACCAGCAAAAAAAATCAACCTTAAAATTTTCACTTCCACACCTCCACACTTTCCACACCTCCACACTTACTGTCTATGATCTGGACACTGAAATCATTTGACGAACTAACTGCAAAAGAACTCTATAATATATTACAACTTCGTAACGAAGTGTTCATCGTTGAACAGAACTGTCCTTACCAGGATCTTGACAACAAGGATTTATATGCTTTTCATCTGATGGGCATGAAGGAAAACAAACTCCTTGCTTATTCCCGCCTGCTGGCGCCCGGGATCTCCTATAGTGAATCTTCTATCGGACGTGTCGTAAGTTCCCCCGCTGCACGTAAAACAGGCATGGGAAAAAAACTTATGAAGGAAAGCATAGTTCAAATTAAAAACCTCTTCCAAACTGATATCATACGTATTGGTGCTCAGCTTTATCTGAAAAATTTCTACGAATCCTTCGGTTTTTTACAGGAAGGCGACATTTATCTCGAAGATAATATTCCACACCTTATTATGTTGAGAAAACCAAAATGAAACGGTTTTCCAGTTGTTGGAATCTGTCCCAATAATATAGTTTATCCTGCCTACACCATATAAAGAATAATTCC
>JBGPBW010000088.1:0-17598 GCA_041481385.1 Puia sp. | reverse complement strand
ACCAGGGAAAATATAGTTGAACTGTTTTACCAGGTCAAGCTATTTGAACAATTGTTCGCTACTCTCGATTATCAGTTTGTGTCTCATCCTGCGTATAACCATGACCGTGGTCCGGTATCCCTGGTGGCAGCCCGCGTACATATTCAATTCTAAAGGGTTCCCTTTTTTAGTTCATTTACGGCAAAATCACAGGCCCTGGCAGTCAGGGCCATATAAGTGAGAGAAGGATTTTGCCAGGCGGAGGAAGTCATGCAACTACCATCAGTAATAAAGACATTTTTAACATCATGCATCTGGTTGAATGCATTAAGTACAGAGGTTTTTGGATCCCTTCCCATCCGGGCAGTTCCCATTTCATGAACTGCAGAACCACCAGGCAAATGATAATTAAATCCCTGAATATCGTGAAATCCCGCCTTTTCCAGCATGTCCACAGCCGAGTCCTGAATATCTTTTTTCATAGCGTTTTCGTTTGACCCATAACTAAAATGTATATGCACAATCGGAAATCCCCAATTGTCTTTCTCAGAACCATCCAGGGAAATCCGGTTGTGAAAATAGGGTAAGGTTTCGCCCCAGCCTCCGATCCACAATGTCCAGGGCCCGGGTTTCAATAATTTTTCTTTAAATGCCTTGCCGAATCCGGGGATTTCCGTTGCCAGATCATCCCAGCTCTTCCGTGCACCGCTGGCCTGATATCCCCATCCACGGATATAATCCTTCCGTGCTGTTTCAGCATTAAGATTTCTGAATCTCGGCATGTAAATGCCGGCAGGTTTTCGACCATAATAATATTTATCTGTAAGGCCGGCAAAGTCTCCTGTTGCACCCGAACCAATAAAATGATCCATCAGGTTATGGCCCACCTGCCCGGAATCATTTCCGAGACCTTCTGGGAATCTGTCAGAAACGGAACGCATTAAAACAGCAGCTGTGTCGATAGTTGATGCATTAAGGAAAATAATTTTTGCAAAGTATTCCGACACTTCTTTAGTGTGGGCATCGATTACCCGCACTCCCGTTGCCCGTTGTAGTTTGGCATCATATAATACTTCTGCGACGACCGCATCGTAAACAACCGAAAGATTGCCGGTTGCAGCAGCAGCGGGCAGGGTGGCTGAATTACTGCTGAAATAGCCGCTGAATGGACATCCGCGGTCGCAGAGGTTTCGATACTGGCAGGGTCCCCTGCCCTTCCAGCCTTTGCTCAGATTTGCTACCCGGGCTGGCGTTACCCGCCGTTCGGGATAACTGGCCGATACTTTTTCCGCGAAATAATTTTCGATGCAATTCATTTCGATGGGCGGAAGAAAATTTCCGTCCGGAAGCTGGGGAAGTCCTTCATTACGTCCACTGATACCCGTAAATGCTTCAACATAATCGTACCATGGCTGAATATCTTTATATCGGATCGGCCAGTCCACGCCATGTCCGTCTTTTGCATTCGCTTCGAAATCCAGGTCGCTCAAACGATAGCACTGCCTGCCCCATGTGAGGGATCTACCGCCCACCTGGTAGCCGCGAATCCAATGAAATGGGTCATCCTGTATATAAGGGTGTTCCCGGTCATTGACATAAAACTGTTTGGTGGCAGGGTTATAATTTTCCGCAGCAACGGGGTCTTCATGATATTCTTTGATCGTATTATTCAGGCCGTGAGGAAATTCCCAGGGCGCCATGAATGCCGAAGGATAATCTTTTATATGTACCACGTTCCTGCCTCTTTCGACGACAAGCGTTTTCAGTCCTTTTTCGCATAGTTCTTTTGCAGCCCATCCACCACTAATACCCGAGCCAACCACGATGGCATCAAACTGGTGTCGTTGAAGACCCCTGCTGTTCACATAAACCTGGCCAGGATCGCCCATAGCTGATTATTTGGTTGCCCAGCCTTTTTGATTAGGTTCCAGCGGGATGCAGGAGAGATATTTGCCGGGCACTGCAAGATAACGCATTCCCAAACTGGCGCCTTTTTCGGAGATGCAATACCCCTGAACAGTATATGATTTGAGGGTTTCAAAAAAAGATTTGCCCGTGACTTTATTTTTTACTTTCTCCAAAAGTCTGTACCTGATTCGGGATTGTTGACTGAAGTGAGCCACTACAGCCTGTTTTTCACGATCACCGCAATCAGAAAAATCGCGATGAAATTGTTTCTGTGTATAGGATTCCAGATCCTGAAGACCCTCCACAAACCGGTTTAATGTTTTGGTATCCGTACATTCATCGAGCAGACGAATCATATAATCAACAGCCCCTGCTTCCCTGGCACCGGGTGTGTCGGTAGCCGGGATGATCATTTCCGCGAGGTCAACCAACAATGATTTTCTCGAAATTAAATAATTCCTGTCGGGAGATTTTGATAGTTCATACCATTCATAACCGCCGAAACCTGCTGCGGTTGCACCGCCAGCCAGCAGGATGGTCCCAATGGCTTTTCTCCTTTTCATACTACTGTACTCCTTTTTTATCTACGGCAAGTACCGTTCTGGCGCCAAGTTCTTTTGCAATGCGCATGACGGCCACAACATCGTCAACCGGCACCGACTTGTCGGCATTGATCACGATGGACGGCTGATCGGTTTCCTTCGCGAGAAAGGGTTGCAGATGGCCCTTCAGGTCCGCAAGACTCACCTGGGTTGTACCAACGAAATATCGCTGGCTGGCATCTATAGATACAACCACCGTTTGTTTGGAACGGGTATCACTTTTTGATTTGGGCTGGGATAGTTTGATCACATTGGGATTGGCCAGGGTGGATACGATTAGAAAAAACAGCAGCAGAATGAATAATATATCATTCAACGGCCCGGTATGAACTTCGCCCTCGTCCCTATGTTTATTTCTAAGATTCAAGCACTATTAATTTGAAAATTTGAAGATTTGTAAATTTGAAAATGGAATTTTTAATTTGAATAATTATTTCCAAATTTTCAAATTCCCAAATTTCAAAATTACCTGGTCGGTTCCTGTAAAATATCAATAAATTCCGCACTTGCCACTTCCATTTTATTCGTCGTTTTGTCGATCTGGGAATTCAGGTACCGGTACATGATATAGGCAATGATACCAATGATCAGTCCGCCTGCGGAAGAGATCATCTTAACATAAATTCCCCCCGCGATATTGGAAATACTGTATTCTCCCGTGGATGCAATATTGTAAAATAACTGGAACATACCGATGATGGTTCCTAAAAATCCAAACAGCGGGGCGATATAACCGATCACTGACAGGATGGAGACATTTTTTTCCATTTTATACAATTCCAGCCGCCCAATATTCTCCATGCTTTTTTCAATTGCATCAATCGGTTTACCGATTCGCTGAACACCCTTATCGATCATCCGGGCTATGGAATTGTTGGTATTTTTTGTGAGACTTCTCGCTGCCATAACATTATTATTCACGATATGATCACGGATAATGTTCATAAAGTTCTCATCGGTTTTCGACGCCTTATTGATGGCGATAACCCGCTCGATGAAAACGAAAACGGCAGTAACCAGCAACAATGCCAGCGGAATCATCAAAGGACCGCCCCGTTCAAGGATGTCCCAGAGATTTTGCTTACCGGGTGCCGGTAAAATGCCCGCACGGGCCAGACTGTCTTTGATTTTGGATGAATCGATGATGACCTGCAGAAAGAAAAAATTCATGCGGTGCCTTGGTTTAATGAAAGTAAAAATAAGCTTTCAGTTGTAAACTAACGTCTTAGATGTTTTTGTATTTTCTAAGGAAATGCTAAAGTGGAGCATTTGGTTACACTTTTTCCTGTTTCATCATCATAGCCTGAATCTGCATCATGGTTTTGTTCATCCCCTCGCCACTGCCATCGAGGAATATCACATTTCCCTTGCCAAATTCCGCGAAATTCTTTATGGCTTCTGTCCACATGCTGAATAGTATAACGTTCGTGTCCAGATTCGCCCGTTTCATTTGCTCTGCAGCTTCCGTCATCCCCCTGGCCACTTCTTCACGGAACAAGGCAACACCCTGTCCGCGAAGGCGCGCCGCTTCTTTTTCTGCTTCTGCGGAAATCTTAATAGCATTTCCTTCAGCTTCCGCGGCCTTGGTTTTAGTTATAAGCAGGGCCTGTCCTTCATTCTCAGCTGCAGCTTTCAGATTGTTGCTGGCAACCACCCTGCTCATGGAGTCAATAATGGCCTGGTCGAAAGTAATATCATTGATTTGCAAATCGAGCAAATGATATCCCCATTCTTCAAGGGAATGGTCGATCTGGTCTTTCACATACTCGACAATATCCCTCCGCAGACCCAGGATCTCAGCTTGTTTTTTAGTCGCCACAAAAGCGCGTATACTGCCCTCAATGGTTCGCGTCAGGGCCTGCATGAGATCACGTTCGGCGATGAATTTAAAAGCCACTTTCTTGATCGTTTCCTCATCCGAATTTTGTACGGCGTAGAGTAACATGCTTTTAAAATATACATTGGCCTGATCTGTGGTCACTGCCTGGAATTCGAGCTCTACAGAACGGTTCTGAATACTAATCCTTTTTTGAATCTGTTCCAGCAACGGGATCTTAAAATTAAGCCCCGGCTGCAGTATCCTCCGGTACTTCCCAAACATAGTAATTACGTCAATGTAACCCTGACTGACCGTGACAAGACCACTGAAAATAAAAAATAAGATGGGCAGCACCCACCAAAACGCTATCAGATTTTCCATATCTAGAATGTTGTCATTACCTGGTGATCATGTACAGGTGGGGTGAATGTACTATTTTTTGGAGACTGGAACGACAAAACTGCTGGCACTGATTATGTTTTATCTTTGGAACCATGGGCGAAATATTGGATATTCTCATCATCGGTGCCGGTCCCATCGGACTGGCCTGCGGACTCGAAGCGAAAAAGGCAGGATTGCGTTATCTTATTTTAGAAAAGGGTGTTTTAGTCAATTCGTTGTACCACTACCCTTCCAACATGACTTTTTTTTCTACTTCGGAACGTCTTGAGATCGGTGATATTCCGTTCGTAAGCAATAATGTCAAACCCACCCGCCCTGAAGCACTGGAGTATTACCGGAGGATTGCAGTTTCCCAACAACTAAATATTCATTTGCAGGAACTTGTAATTGACGTTTTGCCAGAAGATGATCATTATATGATCATCAGCCCGCGTTCCCGCTATGCTGCAAAGAACCTCATTGTAGCTACCGGCTTTTATGATGTACCGAATTTACTTGGTGTACCGGGCGAAGATCTTCCGAAAGTGCGACATTATTACAGGGAGCCGCATTTTTATGCCATGCAGAAACTCCTGATTGTTGGAGCCAATAATTCAGCTGTGGATGCTGCTTTGGAAAGTTTCCGTAAAGGCGCAGTAGTTACCATGGTGATCCGGGAAGCCGAAATCGGAAAACGTGTAAAATATTGGGTAAGGCCTGATATTGTAAACCGGATCGAAGAAGGATCAGTCAAAGCATTCTTCAACTCACATCTTCTGGCTATAAGAGAAAAGGAAGTTGAAATACAAACACCAGAGGGCAAGCTGACAATACCCAATGATTATGTGTTATTGATGACAGGTTATCAGCCGGATTTTGCTTTTTTGGAAAAACTCGGGATTTCATTATCTCAGGATGCGAAACGTTACCCCGTTTATAATAAGGAAACCATGGAAAGTAACCGGAAAAATATATACCTCGCTGGAGTTGTATGTGGTGGTATGGATACGCATATCTGGTTTATAGAAAATTCACGCGTGCATGCCCGTCAAATCATTCAGGCTATACTTGCAAAAAAATAATCGGATTAAGATTTTTCTTCCCAAATTTTAATCAGATGAATCAGCGTTTCCAGGCTTTTCTCCATATCCTGTACACAAACAAACTCGTGTTTCCCGTGAAAAGCCATCTCCCCGGTAAAAATATTTGGACAGGGCAAACCCATAAAAGATAACCTGGAACCATCAGTTCCCCCACGGGCAGCTGATTCCCTGATCCGGATTCCTGCACGATTTATGGCTTCGCGAGCGAATTCAGAGACCTGCGGATGCAATGCAAGAACCTCCTTCATATTTCGGTACTGTTCCTTTGTTTCACATTCAAACCGCCCATGAGGAAAGTATGACATCACCAGGACGGCTTTATCTTTCAGATACTCTTCGTATGCTATTAATTTGGCGGTATTAAAATCCCTGATGATAAAATCCACTCGCATTTTTTCAGGGCCACCTTCCATTCGCACGGGATGTACAAACCCGTACCGGCCTTCTGTGGTTTCCGGTGAGAATTCATCCCGAGGCAATTCGTCGATAAATGCCGAAGCCATTTTAATTGCATTGACCAGTTTGTCCTTCGCATGACCCGGATGGGCCGAAACACCATGAAATGTAAATTGCATACTGTCAGCGGAAAATGTTTCTTCCTCAAATGACCCCAGTTCCGGACCGTCTAATGTATACCCAAAATCAGCTTCCAGCTTTTTCATATCGAGTTTATTTACTCCGCGGCCTATTTCTTCATCCGGAGTAAACAGGATGCGAATCTTTCCATGTTTTTCCATCGGTTGCTGTTGCACCCAGGAAGCCAGTTCCATAATAATGGCCACGCCGGCCTTGTCATCTGCACCGAGCAGGGTCAGGCCGGATGCAGTAATGAGGTCCTGCCCGATTTTTTCCAATAAATAGGGATGTTCACTCGTCCGGATCACCTGATCCGGATCATCAGGCAGTACGATATCATCACCGGAGTAATTTTTATGCAATAGTGGTTTTACTTCACTGGCTTTGCAATCGGGTGATGTATCCACATGCGCGCAGAAACAGATAACCGGTACATGTTTTTCCGTATTGGAGGGAATCGTCGCATACAGGTATCCGTTTTCATCCAGTTCAACTTCGGTCAGTCCCAGCGAATTCAATTCCTCATATAAAACCCGGCTGAGGTCCAGTTGTTTAGCAGTAGAAGGCTGGGTTGCTGAGTCTGGATTACTTTGGGTGTCGATCTGAACATACCTGAAAAAACGATCGACCAGGGAGGAAGAATAACCCGACATATGATGGATTTGTTAATAAAATGAAGGTTAAAAATATCATCTTTCCGGTTGACGATAGAAATTTATTAGGAATAATTTTGCCGGGCCGCGATCTTCGTGTCGTTATAATAAAAAGACCATGAATTCATCCCTTTCATCGACGCCACTTCTGAAAGCCGGATGGTTGCGCGTGTTACTGTATATACTTGCCTTAGTTATCGTTGCCGCCACGGTGATGGTTTCATTTATTGTGGGTTTACACAAGGCAAACCAGGATTTGAATGGAATACGCGAATTGTTAACAGGGAACAATGCAGCAGTTATCGTCCTGATTTTTTTTATATTGTCTTTGCTCATCACCTATATTTTTCGCCTGTGGGTTGACCGTAAATCTTTTATTTCTCTGGGCCTGGGTATCAATGGTCATATCCGGGAAGCTATAACCGGTGGTGCTTTGGGTGTTTTTATAATGGGTTGCAGCTGCCTGGTGATTCAGGCAACCGGTCATTTAAAATGGATGGATTTTATTTTTGATCCGAAATTCCAGTTCCTGATATTCGGAACCCTCGGCTTATCTGCTTTTTATGAAGAACTGATCTTCAGAGGATATATATTGGGTAATCTGCTGGAATCTTTTCCCAAATGGCTTGCGCTGGTTATTTCCTCAGTTTTATATATGGCCCTGCACTGGACTTCCGCGGGTTTTTTTCCTCTTCTGAATACACTGATTCTAGGGTTGATCACCGGTTTGTTTTATCTGTATTCCCGGAATCTCTGGTTTCCGGTTTGCTTTCATTGGGCATGGACATTTATGGCCGGACCCGTCCTGGGTTTTGGCGATGAACTTTCATCCCAAAGCCTGTTGCAATCCGCTCTGCGCGGGGATGAAATCATTACCGGCGGCACAAGTGGATTGCAGGGATCCGTAATACTTACAGCAGTATCCCTGTTAAGTGCGGTAACATTGTATCTGATTCTGCAGAGAAAACTTAGTCCAAAATCTCCACCAGTTCCAATTCAAATATAAGATCCTTACCTGCCAGCGGATGATTGGCATCAAGTACAATAAATTCTTCAGTAATTCCCGTTATAACAACCGGGAACTGCTGTCCCTCCGCGTTGTTCATATTCAGCTGCATACCGACCTCAGGTGTCAGATCTTCGGGTAGTCTGTCCGCGGGAAATTCGATAATCATGGAAGGATCTTCCGGACCATAAGCATCCAGGAAAGGAATTTCGATTGTTTTTTTATCCCCTACTGACATGCCCTGAACACCCATGTCAAAACCTTTGATCACCGAGCCGCTGCCAACCGTAAATTCCAACGGTGAACGGCCGGCGGAAGAATCAAATGGGGTACCATCGGTCAGTCTGCCACTATAGTGAATTTTAATCGTATCACCGGATTGAACGGCCATAAAATGTTTTTAGTTGTAAATAATATACTTTAAGCCTGACGCTTAAGGCTTAAAGCCAAACAGGGGGTCAAAGTTAATTACTATCTGAATAATGTATATTCCCTGCCCGGATTATTTAATAAATTAATAGCCGTTATTTTGTTGACAAATGAATACATATCCCAAAATTGTTTTCATGGGCACACCCGAATTTGCGGTAGCGAGTCTTCGTGCACTGGTGGAAAATGGATTCTCCATTGTAGCTGTGGTGACTTCGCCGGACAAGCCTGCAGGAAGGGGACTTAAACTGAAAGAATCATCTGTTAAACAATATGCGGTGCAGAAAAATATTCCGGTTCTCCAACCGGAAAAACTTCGCGATCCTGCATTTCTGGATCAACTCAAATCATTTCAGGCAGATATGCAGGTGGTCGTGGCCTTTCGCATGCTGCCTGAAGCCGTTTGGGCTATGCCGCCACTGGGTACCATTAATCTGCATGGTTCCCTTCTGCCTCAGTATCGCGGGGCTGCGCCGATTAACCGGGCAATAATGAACGGCGAAACTTTCACAGGTGTAACAACTTTCAAACTGCAGCAGGAAATTGACACCGGGAATATATTACTCATGGAAGAAATTCCTATTGGACCTCTTGAAAATGCGGGTGAACTGCACGACCGTATGAAGGAAACAGGTGCCAATCTGGTTGTGCAAACTGTTCGTGGACTGATCAACCACAGCCTGGAAGAGAAACCCCAAATAGCCGTTGACCCGGCATCCTTAAAAACCGCTCCTAAAATTTTTGCTGCAGATTGTGAAATCAACTGGAACCATCCCGTTGTAAAAATAAATAATCAGATACGTGGACTATCTCCATTCCCTGGTGCTTTCACTTTACTCAATGACAGAACCCTAAAGATATTTAAGGCGAGACCTGAAAAAAATGTTCTAAAGACAGTACCGGGGAAAATGGAAACGGACGGCAGGTCATGGCTCAGATTTTCCGCTTCGGATGGTTATATTTATGTAGAAGAGATGCAGCTGGAGGGAAAGAAAAGAATGGAAACCGCCGAGTTTCTGAGGGGATACAGGATGTAGCAAAAAAATCAGTGTTTGGATCGAAAAGATTTTACGGAGACTGAATCAGTTTATATGAAAAGAAAAAATTTTATCCGGCAAAGTATTACTGCGGGTGCTGCAATGCTGACACCGGTGGCTCTGCAGGCGCGCGAGAGCGGAAGAAATACCGAAGCGGGTAAGCCCTTCAAACTGAACTATGCTTTTCACGATGGAATGTTCAAATACACCGCAGGCAAGGATTTCAGCGATCAGATCCGTTATGGTTACGATCAGGGTTTCAGGGCCATCGAAGACAATGGGATGATGGACAGGTCTCCGTCTGACCAGGAAAAAATCGGAAACCTGCTCACCAAACTCAATATGTCCATGGGCGTATTTGTGCATGCATTTGATCACTGGCCTGTAAGTACTTCCCTCTGCTCAGGAGATCCTGCCTGGCGTGAAAAATTTATTAAATATACGCGCGAAGCCATTGACACTTCTAAAAGGTGCACCGGGAAACTCATCACCGTAGTGCCTGGAAATTATGATCGGAAGCTTCCTGTTGACTTTCAAACCGCAAATGTGCTGGAAGCGCTGAAGCCTGCTGCAGGATTACTTGAACCCCATGGAATTGTCATGGTACTGGAACCGCTGAGTGATACACCGGATCTCTTCCTGAGGCATTCATCGCAGACATACTCCATGTGTAAATCAGTCAATAGTCCATCCTGCAAAATATTATTCGATATTTATCATATGCAGCGAAATGAAGGCGATCTGATTCCGGGGATCGACCGGGCTTGGGATGAAATTGCCTATTATCAAATTGGTGACAATCCTGGTAGGAATGAACCTGGAACTGGCGAAGTCAACTATAAAAATATATTCAAACACCTTTACAATAAAGGATATAAAGGTATGCTGGGCATGGAACATGGTAACGCAATCCCCGGTAAGGAAGGCGAGATTGCATTGATCGCCGCTTATCGTGAAGCGGACTCATTTTAAGCGCTTCCTTGCTGAATCGGTGAACCAGACCGGAATTTAAATTTGACATACAGCATATTAAAAACCTGTGCAGCCAGGACCAGGAATAGCGGTTCTGTTTCAAACCGGAAACGCATATTCTCATAATGTTCAAATAATGAACCCACACCAAATATAAATCCGATGGTGAGTATGATGAAAAGGTTCCAGGAAGTTATTGATCTGTTCTGTATGCTGTCACGGATCAAAATAATAAATACCAGCAAATACAGGATCATTTTCGGAATTGCAGAAATGGTCAGGAGAATACGTCTTTGTTGTTTGTCTGCTGCAAAATGAGTCCCATTAAATGAATACAAAATATCGTAAGCCTTGATTTTTTTTGACTGCTCGACGGCCAGGGAATAAACCGTAGCCGGTGTAAAATACAGTATGGCAGATTGGAAAACGTTTTTCGCATAGGCGCCGGGGTGGAAACGTACATACCGCAAACTCGCTTTCTGGTAAAGATCAGAAACCCTGATATAACTCACTTCGGTTTCATTGATGAAGCTGTCATTTTTCATTTCCCTGAGCAGGTCAACATCATTTAGCCCCTTATAGGATTCCTCAAAACGTGGATCCAGGAATTTTTGGTACACACTGATCCGGGAGAAAGGTGCATAAGCTTCTATCAGGCTGGAATCCCTGATCTCATTATCGTGAAATACATTTCTCGCCATATTCATGCCAACCCAGGTGGAGGTTGTGAACCTGCCGAAAATTACTTTATTCTTTAAATACCAACTCCCTACCAGCACAATGGAAATCAGGGAACAAAAAACGAGTTTATATAATGACGCATTTTTCCTGAAATAGAATAACAGGTAGACGGATACCATGAGTAACCAGATGATATGATATACACTTCGTGTGAGACAAAGCAAGGTAAGTGGAAAAAAAATTCCGAACGCAGTCCCACCCTTTCCGGAATTCGCGAACCGGATCAGAAAAAATGTGGCAAGAAGCAGTAAAAAAGAAATGGCGGTGGTATAAAACAATTCGTTTTCAAATATCAGGGTCGCGGGACTGAGCAAATAAATCAGTGCAGCGAGCAAAGGTAAAAACCTGGTTACTGCAAGCTTTCTGAGCATGAAGAAGATCATTAAAGCATTAGCCAGTGAAATCAGTTTAAAGATTCCTGCAAACAATAAGGTGCTCTGTTCACCCCCAATTTTTAATATGATACCCAGAAAAAGATTAAAAGCAGGCGGTTGTGCGTGATCATACCAGACGCCACGAAGCAGATGATGGGTAAGGGTATTCACGTCCAGGTACTGCCAGTAGGCATAAAGAGGCCAGGAACTCATGTGTATACCTATGACCCAAGCCAGCATTCTCGAGATAGAGAAAACTGCGATAATGATTGATACCTGCGCCCTGCTCATATGTTTCATGAATGCATTTTGGCAGAATACAAAGTAGATAAAAATTAATCCTTAAAAAAGATTCGGTATGCAGAACGGGTTAAATTTAGGTAATGAAAATTGAATGTTGGGCAATCGGTAAACCACATGAAGACTATGTTGCTGACGGTGTCAGGGATTTTACGAAGAGAATAGGGAATTATTTTCCCATAGAATGGCAATTGTTTAACCTGAAGAAAAGTTCCTCTACCCTAAGCCCGGGAAAATTAAAAGAGGAGGAAAAACATATGATTTTGGCAGCATTAAAGACAGGTGACTGGCTGGTCTCACTGGATGAACAGGGTAAGTCCATGAATTCGCGCCGGCTGGCAGCGTTTATACAGGAACGGGGAAATGATCGCGTTAAAAGGCTGGTTTTCCTGATTGGGGGAGCCTATGGACTGGATGAATCCATTTTGGAGAAATCAAAATTCGTGTGGTCTCTGTCGGAACTGACTTTCCCCCACCAACTCGTACGCCTAATCCTGGCTGAACAGATTTACAGAGCCTGTAGTATAACCCGGAATGAGAAATATCATCATGACTAATCAATTGTGAATTTTCTAATTAAACTATACCTTTAAGCCCTTTATTCTCCATGTTCAATATTACCATTACCCTTTCTATCATTTTCATTACAGGTCTCATTTCTATCGCAGGATTCCGGCAGTCGAAAATTATCGACGAACTGATATTCTGGCCGCCGGCCATTAGTAAGCGACACCAGTATTACCGGTTCATCACTTGTGGGCTGATCCATGCTGACTATATGCATCTGATTTTTAACATGGTAACCCTTTATTTTTTCGGGACCATCATGGAAGCACACTACCAGGGTGAACTGGGACTACAGAAATGGTATTATCTCGCTTTATATATTGGTGCACTGATCGTCTCCAATATTCCGACTTATATCAAACACCGAAACGACGCCGAATACAGAAGCCTGGGTGCGTCGGGTGCAGTTTCTGCGGTACTTTTTGCTTTCATTTTGCTGAGTCCCTGGCAACAGATCATTGTTATTGTTTTTCCGGTACCTGCCATAATCTATGGTGTGTTATTCCTTATTTATTCAGCCTTTATGTCCAGAAAGGGCGGAGATCACGTAAATCATGACGCTCATTTCTATGGGGCGTTGTTTGGTATTTTATTCACAATCATTGTCAGGCCGGATGTGATTGATATTTTCTGGAATGAATTAACTCATCCCCACTTCTAAAATCTACTGCGAATAAGCGTCCCGCTGGTGACCGTTTTCACCTGCGAAGTCTCAGAATTTTATCTGGAATCAGGTTTCGGAGTCTCTATAGAAATCTGGAGGATTTCTGTACTGGAAGAGCCGATCCCAAAACGGTCATCAATTCTTTGGTCCAGTACCCACATGATCTGACTGCCTGTGACCAGCACCCAAATTTTTTCCTTGGCTGTTTTGGAAAGTTTCTGGTCGATAAAGAAGCGGGCCAGTTTCTTCTTTTTTTTCATACCCAACGGATAAAAGTAATCACCGGCTTTCCATTTTCTGAGGATCAACGGGAAATGAATTTTACCAGCATCCAGCCAGGCAATACCCGGAAATTTTGGAGGCGATTCATTTTTCTGCAATGGTTTTCTGATGATGTGAAGCCTGCCTTCCGGATATTCAATGGTTTTTTCACCTTCTTCTATAATCAGGTGAAATGCATTTTTGTTTTCTAAAGGCGCAATAATCAGCCAGCTGCGGTTTTTAATGATGCGGTGGGTAGAACTGCTGATGTATTTCCCGTTTTCACTATCCATCAACCGGGTCACTTCATCAGTTTGGGCAGCACTAAATTGAAATTCTTTGATGATTTCGAATAGTATGGTTCGTGACGGAATCGATTTTTTTAGTAATAGAATGGGTATGTGGAATTCGGATCCGATTTGTTTCACCAGTTTTTTTTTGTGAAAGGCTATGGCCTGGCGGTATAATTGCTCAGCCTCTGTAAACCGATGAAGGTTTTTTTCAAGATTCTGCAGAACATCCGGAAATACGACGGATGCAGAAGGGATTAACTGATTCCGGAAATAATTGCGCGTGTAGTCGTCAGAAGCATTGGAACTGTCTTCCACCCACTGGAGATTTTGAACTTCCGCGAATGCTAACAAACTGTTTTTTGGAAAAGATAAAAGAGGACGGATCAGGGGGCCTTTTTTTTCAGGCATACCCGTCAGTCCTTTAATGCCCGTCCCCCTGAAAAAATGCATGAGCATGGTTTCAATCTGGTCGTCTAAATGGTGGGCAGTGAGCAGAAATTTAAATTTTGACGGATCATTTCCGATCAGGGTATTAAACCATTCATATCGAAGGTTCCTGGCGGCTACCTGAATGGAAATGCGCTCTTCTGCTGCATACCGGGCCGTGTCCATTTTTCTTACGAAAAATGGCCTGGCGTAATTCAGGGCCAGTTGTCTCACAAATTGTTCATCCCGTTCACTCTCGGCTCCCCGAAGCTGAAAATTGGCATGAGCAACACCAAAATCCAGTTCAGCTGCTGCGGCACATGCCGTAAGGACAACCGAATCCATGCCACCGCTAACGGCAAGCAATAACCGATCTTTTTTTGTAACGCCCAGTCTTTGAAGCGAATCCTGAAATGCATCCGGAAGATTTTTCATATCTAATCAGTGAGGTCTTCGTAAGCAGCCTGCAGTTCATTATAAACATGCAGATCGCCCGCTTTTTTTGCAGCAATCATACCCTTTTCATACCAGGACTTGGCATTTTCAATTTCACCCGCACGCTCCATCAGGCGCCCAAGATGATAATAAGTTCCAATATAAGCAGGATCACGGGTTAGTATTTCCAAAAACAATTGTCGGGCCAATGATTCATTTCCCAGTTTGATATACTCCAGGGCAAGGGCATGTTTGAGAAAGGGGTCCTCCGGCGAATTGTTTAAGAAAGTTTTGAGCTTTTCTATTTTCTCCATCCTGTAGAATAGTTTTCATTTTTTTTATCATAAACTTGTTGTCGCAAGCCATACCTTTGTATAGTTGCATAAACAACTTTAATTATTACAGATTACCATGAAGATCCTGATCTGCATCAGTAAAACACCGGATACGACAGCAAAAATAGCCTTCACGGATAACAACCGGAAATTTGTCACCGACGGGGTTCAATGGATATTGAATCCCTACGATGAGTGGTATGCCTTGGTCCGTGCTATTGAGCTTAAAGAAAAAGACCCTTCTGTTGTCCTGCACCTGGTCATGATCGGGCCGCCGGATTGCGATGCCGTAATCCGCAAAGCGCTTGCACTTGGTGGTGACGAAGCTTTCCGGATCAATGCGGATCCGGCTGACAGTTATTTTGTGGCTTCCCAGATTGCTGCTGTTGCTAAAGGCGCAGGTTATGACCTGATCCTTACAGGAAAGGAGACCATTGATTTTAACGGAGCTTCGGTTGGTGGAATGGTTGCGGGTTTGCTTGATCTGCCGTTTATCTCCCTTGCGGCAAAACTGGACCTGTCTAGTGAGACTGTTACACTGGTCCGGGAAATTGAAGGAGGCGAAGAAACGGTTGAGGGTAAACTACCGCTGGTCGTCGGATGTCAGAAAGGAATGGCAGAGCAGCGCATTCCGAATATGAAAGGAATTATGGGAGCACGCAGTAAACCATTGAAAGTGATTGAGCCGGTTGCCACAGAAACCTTTACGGAACTGATTTCATTTGAATTGCCACCTGTTAAGAAGGGTGTTAAAATGGTTTCCGCTGATAATGCGGAGGAATTGATAACGCTGTTACATGATGAAGCGAAGGTAATTTGAGGATTTGAAAATTTGGAAATTTGAAAATATGACGCATAATTCCCTTTCCAAATTTTCTTACAAAAAAAGATTCTCAATTTCCAAATTTCCAAATTTCCAAATTTCCAAATTTCCAAATTATGTCAGTATTCGTTTTCATAGATCACGTCGACGGCCAAATTAAAAAGACATCCCATGAAGCCATAAGCTACGGGGCGGCACTCGCAAAAAAGATGGGTGTTCCTGCAGAAGGCATTTTGTTGGGTACTGTAACAGACGATCTGCCTTCCCTGGGCAAACAGGGTGTTCAAAAAATCCACCAGGTTCCGCAGGAAACTTTGAACCCCCTCGATGCTGAACAATATATTCGGATCATTGCTGAACTGATCGAAAAAAACAATGCTACAGTCCTCGTGCTTTCACATACCAATACCGGAAGGGCGATTGCCCCCGGACTTTCCGTGAGATTAAAGGCGGGTCTGGTAACGGGCGCCACTGCGCTGCCGGACACGTCGAATGGATTTCTCGTAAAGAAAAATGTATTCTCGGGCAAGGCTTTTTGCACAGTTTCCATCAAAACACCGATTAAAATCATCACCTTAAATCCCAATACATTTCCTGTTTCTGCTGACGGAGCTCCTGCGGAAATCATTAAAGAAGACTTCACAGTACAAACCTCCCGGTTTCAGATCAGGTCCGTGTCCAAAGCTTCCGGAGAAATTCCACTCACCGAGGCAGAGATTGTAATAAGCGGAGGAAGAGGTATGAAGGGACCTGAAAACTGGACACCGATAGAGGAACTGGCCCGTCTCCTTCACGGAGCAACGGCCTGCAGCCGGCCAGTGGCTGATTCCGGCTGGCGTCCGCATCATGAACACGTTGGACAAACTGGCATCGCGATTGCTCCCAATCTGTATTTTGCCATCGGCATCTCCGGAGCCATTCAGCACCTGGCCGGGGTAAACCGGAGTAAAGTGATCGTTGTTATTAATAAAGATCCTGAAGCACCTTTTTTTAAATCAGCAGATTATGGTATTGTCGGAGATGCTTTTGAGATTTTACCCAGGCTGATCAGCGCGGTAAAAAAACTCAAGGGTGTGGCCTGATGGCTATTCCACTTTTAAAGGGATTAGTTTTTTATATTTGTCCTTTTAACAAGACCTTTAAGTCAGCCCGAAGGGCGGATCCGTTTTATGAAGAAGATTGAATTGGAAATCGTGGCCTTATCGCACAGCATTACGCAGACGCATTCCTATGCGGTGGTATTGGGCGAGATCAATGGACTCCGGCGCCTGCCTATTGTAATTGGAGGGTTTGAAGCTCAGGCCATTGCCGTTGCATTGGAAAAAATGCACCCCAGCCGGCCCCTCACCCATGATCTGATGAAAAATTTCATGACGGCATTTTCCATTGATCTTCAGGAAATTGTTATTTCCGACCTTCAGGAAGGGATCTTTTATTCAAAACTGATTTGTATCAGTGAACACGATACCGTTGAAATAGACTCCCGCACCTCCGATGCATTGGCACTCGCTGTCCGGTTCGGCTGCCCCATATATACCTACGAGAATATCATTGAGAGTGCCGGAATTCTTATGGAAGACAGCGCCGGAAAGAAAAAACAGCCTAAGGAAACCGTAACGACCGAGGGTGGCGCTAAGGAAGATCTGGGCGGACTTTCACTGGAAGACCTCAACAGCCTGCTTTCTGAGGTACTCGAACAGGAAGATTATATCCGGGCGATCAAAATCCGTGATGAGATTAACAGCCGGAGAAAAGGCCGGGCCGGATGATTGCTTTTCCCAACGCCAAAATAAACCTGGGTCTTTATGTCATTTCAAAAAGACCCGATGGGTTTCATAATCTGGAAACCCTGTTCTATCCACTGCCGCTTTACGATGTTCTGGAAATTGTTGCAGCAAAGAAAACCCACTTGTT
>JBGPBW010000087.1:0-17705 GCA_041481385.1 Puia sp. | reverse complement strand
CTATACGCTAATATTTCGGCTGCTCTCATACATGTTTTCCCTTAGGAGTCTTCGATTTTCACCCTATCGTATAGTATCATATGGTAACATTGGGTATCGTCAGGTATCATACCGTATCATTAGTGCCTATAATCTGGCCATCAAACCAAGCAAATCGCAAAAACAGGATTTAGTAACAGATTAGGAATGAACAAAAGGCTACTAAAGGCGAAGAAAAGCAACAAAAGGCAAAAGAAATACTGTTAGGACATGGGTGAACTGCGGGAACCCTGCATCTATCGTGGAGTGGTTACTTCCCGATACAAAACTTACCAAATATCCAACTCAATTGTTCTTCAGAAGTTACTTCACCTGTGATCTCGCCAAGATAGTGAAGACATCGGCGAATATCCAGAGCGAGAAGGTCGCCGGGTAATCCATTATCGAGCCCGGCGCGGATGTCGTTTAGTGCAGCAGCGACCTGTTTAAGTGCTTCGTGGTGACGAGCATTGGTGACGACGGTGCCTTCGCGAATTTTCTTTCCCTTCAGTACGCGATCAACCAATTCATGTTTTAATTTGTCGATGCCCAAGGCATTTTTTGCGGAGATGAAGATCAGGTCGGGATCTGGGAAAAGCGCGTGCAATGAAGTGTCTCTTCTCCGTGATGCGTCGTAAAGAAATTCAATCTCGGTATTCTTATAACGTTCTGTGCCGGCAGATGCATGCAGGTGCGAAAGACTTTCTGCGAACAAATCCGTTTTATTCAGCACCCGGATCAGTTTATTTTTTTCAATGCCGAGATGTTCTTCCACGGGTGCTGTTGCATCCATGATTTCTATAACAATATCCGCGAGTTCTATTTTTTCCCGCGTCTTGTCCATGCCCATCTGTTCAATGTTATCAGCAGTATGTGCGCGAATGCCTGCCGTATCAATCAGGCGGAATTCGATGCCTTCGATCACCAATACTTCTTCGATGGTATCGCGCGTGGTGCCTGCGATATCACTCACGATGGCGCGTTGCTCATTTAGCAGACTGTTCAACAAGGTCGATTTACCCGCATTGGGTTTTCCAACAATCGCCACCTGCACACCATTGCGAATTACGTTTCCATATCTGAAGGATTCGATCAGTTCGTTGGTCACGCGTAACGCTTCTTCAATTAAAACATAAAATTTTTTCCGGTCGGCGAATTCCACATCCTCCTGAGAAAAATCGAGCTCGAGTTCAATAAGCGCCGAGAATCCCAGCAATTGTTCGCGCAGGTTTTTTAAATCCGTTGCAAATCCGCCGCGCATCGTATGCAACGCAGAAATTCTTGCAGCTTCCGAATGACTGGCAATCAGGTCCGCCACAGCCTCGGCCTGCGTCAGATCCATCTTTCCTTTCAGAAAAGCACGCTGTGTAAACTCACCGGCACGCGCCAGACGCGCGCCCAGGTCCGTGCATGCTGATATAATTTTTTCTTCGATATGCGATGAACCGTGACAACTGATTTCTACTACATCTTCTCCAGTATAGGATTTCGGTGCACGATATAGAGACACCACCACTTCATCCAAAATCTCCGATCCGGATTTCAACATGCCAACATGCAGTGTATGTGAAGGCTGAAGGTATAAATCTTTAGAAGGAAATAATTCATTCACGATGGGAATGGCTGCCGGCCCGCTGAGGCGGATGATGCCCAGCGCACCGATGCCGGGTGCGGTGGCGAGCGCGACGATGGTATCGTCCCAGTCGGAGAGTTTGCCTATCATTTGGTTGACGGTTGACGGTTGGTGGTTGACGGTTTATTTATACCCAACATGGAGCAAAGATAGTTCGTATATAGTTGAACGTAGATCGTGTATCATTAATCGATCGACGATATATTATTGACGATAAACGATACGCAAAAAAATTGCCCGGGATTACTCCCAGGCAATTCCTATAGTCATCACTAACAACTAACAATTACAATTGACAATTAACAATTATTGCGATTCGAGTTTAAATACAATTGGCTGGCTCTTGTAAGATTTTACCTTACGTCCGTTCTGAACAGCCGGAGTCCAGCTACCACTTTTCTTGATAACACGTACGGCTTCGTCGCGAAGTTCGTTGGGCCCGCTGATGGCTTCCACATCGCTCACTTTACCTTCCTTGTCCACGATGAATTTTACAACCACCGTTCCCTGGATTTCGTTGGCCTGCGCTTCATCAGGATACACAAAGTTCCGGTTCAAATAACGCATCCATGCTGCAGGACCACCTGGATATTCTGATTCGATTTCCACCTTAGTAAAAGTTTTATCGTAATCCGTATTATCCTTAGGCGCTTCAACAACTCCCTTGTTGTCTGAAGGAGGTGCTGTGATATTATCATCCTGGATACCCTTCTGGTTTACATCACCAATCTTGGTGTCTTCCAGTTTTTCCACTTCCGGTGGTTTTTCCTCAGCTTTTACTTCTTCATCCTTCACAATCTTAGGTGGTGTAAACTTGGCCATTTCCACTTTCGGCGGTTCTTTCGGTGGCGGAGGAGGCGGAGGCGGCTCGTCCTTTTTTTCCTGTTTTACATCTTCGAGCTGTACATCCTGCACCACGGCGACCGTCTTTTTATGAGCGGCCTGGTAGTTGCTGATCAGGTAACCGATCAGCAGGAGCAGGACCAGACTTCCCATTACCATCATCGCGGTAATGAGGCGTTTGTTATAGGTCTTACGAAGATCGTAAGCCCCGTAGGCCTTGTTCCTTCCCTCGAATATGATATCCAGGATATCCGCAGAGAGTATTTTATTTATTTCCATGATGGATAATTTATTGAATGATTATTTCACGCCGTTGGCGGCTTCAGTCAGCTGGATGAATTTGTATTCGACGGGTGAGATGTCCACCATGGCATAGCGTTTTACACCGTCGATGGTCATTTCATCCAGGATATTCACCGTGTTTTTGTACGTCGCGTCATTCGTCGGTTTGATCACCACTACAAAATCCTTGGGGTCGGTCCTGTTCTTTTTGTCGATTACAATATCCCGGATTTTTTTAAAGTCCGTAGGTTTCAATGTCTGCGCACTGTCTCCTTCATAATAATAGATCACATCATTTTTACCCAGCATCAGCGTGATAACCGCTGAGTTTTTCACCTTGTTCTGCTCTTCGGGATTTTTTACATCCTTAGGCAGGAAGAGGCGCATGGCCGTTGGCTGGCTCATGGTAGTAGTAAAGATGAAGAACGTGATCAGCAGGAATCCGAGGTCCACCATCGGCGTCAGATCCACCCTGGTGGAAAGTTTTTTTCCTTTTTTGACGCCGGGGCCTTTTTTATGGCCGCCGCCGCCCGAGGTATCCATTTCTGCCATGTCCGATATTTTTAATAGTTAATTATTGTGCTACTTCCTTGGTGCCCAGTTTTTCCTGCTGCTTGTACAATTCCGTACCTGCGGGAACCGGAATGGATGCAGTCACTACCTGGAACTTCATCAGGTCGTTCTTTTTCAGTGCCATAATCACCCCCTGGAAAGAAGGATATTTTGATGCATCATCTCCCTTTACCACGATATTCATTTTTTTGCCTTCAAACGCCGTCTGTGCTGCCCGAAACCAGTCGACCATTTCATTATTGGTGCTGTCCACGGCCGGAATACCCGGTTTCACGATCTTCTGCAAATCTTCAGGCGTCTTATCCAGGTAAGATTTAAGCTGAGAAAATGGCGCTCCGATATAGGAATTGGGCACTCGGATAAAATTGTTCTTTTCCTGATCGGTCAGGCCCAGGTTCTTGGAGGTATTGATCGTTTCAATCATCTCCTTTTTCTCAGCCTGGTTGGTTTCCGAAACAGAGAGGTATACTTTTCCATCCTTATCAATAATGACCATGACAACATCATGTTCCGGCGCGGGTTTGGTCGATACTGAACTGGGCGTAACGACGGTTAAAGCTTCCGGGGGTTTGAACTTGGTGGCCAGGATAAAGAATGAAAGTAATAGGAAGGCTACGTCGCACATCGCCGTCATGTCGATGTTCGTGCTCTTCCTGGGTAACTTTGCTCTTCCCATTTTTTTCTATTTAGATGCTTATTAGATGCTAAACATTTAAGATTCCACACTTTTTAATTGTCAATTGTTAATTGTCAATTGTTAATGCTCAGGTGTAACCGTTTCATTGATCATTAACAACCCCAAATGGGCCACCAATTGACAATTGAAAATTGACAATTGACAATTACTTATATAACGATGCGAAACTCTGTGTCAGCGTAAATCCGCTTTCATCAATACCATATGTAATACCATCGATCTTGGTGGTGAATACATTGTACATAATGATAGAAATGGCTGAAGTACCGATGCCGAGGGCTGTATTGTACAGGGCCTCAGAAATACCCTGACTGAGTTTGGATGCCGCTTCACCCCCGCCGCTGTCACCCAGGGCAGCAAATGAACGGATCATACCCATTACCGTTCCCAGCAGACCCAGCAAGGTGGCTACGGAAGCGATGGTGGACAGGAATACCAGGTTTTTTTCGAGCATGGGCAGTTCCAGAGCAGTAGCTTCTTCCACCTCTTTCTGGATGGCCAGTACTTTTTGCTCGGTATCCAGGTCGCCCACAGTGATCATTTCTTTGTACTTACGCAGGCCGGCTTTCATTACATTTCCAACACTTCCTTTCTGGCGGTCACATTCGGCAATGGCGCTGTCTACATTTTTGTTGGCGAGGTGATACTGTACTTTGCGGATGAATTCATTGATATTTCCGCTGCCGGTTGCTTTGGTAACGGTCAAAAACCTTTCTACCACAAATGTCAATACGGTAAGCAGGCAACCAATCAGGATGGGAACGATGATGCCCCCAAGGTACATACGCGCAATGGCTGATTTGGCACCTTCGTGACTTGGCCAGAAACCGCCACTGTTGTCGGGTTTAGTAAAATTGTCGGAATTGCCAATTAAAAACCTCCAGATAATATAACCAAGAATAACACACACAAGCGGAGCGACCCAGGAAATCGAGTTACCCTTTTTTGGAGTCTGTACACTTGTTGCTGGTTTCGCTGCAGCCGTTGCAGTCGGTCTAGTTTCAGCCATGATCGTTTGTTTTTAGTGTTTAAGAAAAAGTTGAGATGTTTTGGTAAAAATTAATTTGAGGGAACCCGGGACTACTGTTTCTTCTATAGGAAATACTGTGCAATCGATTTTTCGTAGGGAACACAATATAGTAAATTTCCGGAATGACAAATGGAAAATACATAATCTTTCCATTTTTGTTCATTGCCGTGCAAATCATTGCGAACATGCATTTTGCATGAGCAACTCCCTATTCGTAACGGAGTGCCTGAATGGGATTCATCCGGGAGGCTTTCAGAGAAGGATATAAGCCGGCAACAATGCCGACAAGAGAGCAGATCAGCATACCCCAGATGAGCCAGGCCCAGGGAAAAACAAATCCTGTATTTAATACAACAGAGAAAATATTACCAACCAATATGCCGAGGAAACTTCCAAAAACGGCACCTAATAAACTTATGATGATGGATTCATATAAGAATTGCAAACGGATGGCGCGTTTTTTTCCGCCGATGGCTTTAACCAGTCCGATTTCTTTTGTTCTTTCTGTAACGGCAACCAGCATAATATTCATCAGGCCTACAGCCGCCCCGCCAAGTGTAATACAACCGATGATCACAGCGGCCCAGGTGATCGTTCCCAGATTGGTAAGTAGTTCCTGCACAAAACGGTCGCTCTTGTCAATGACAAAATTGCTCGCATCGGTGGTATTCACCCTTCTGATGGTCCGGAAAACACCTTCGGCCTCTCCGATGGCCAGATCCATCTGGTTTATATCACCCACTTTAACCTGAATATTAAATGAAGGGACAGGGTTGAAGAACGAGATGGCACCCCCAAGAAAAAACCGCCTCACATTATTATAAGAGGTGATCACAATATTGTCCATACTTCTGCCGATACTGGATCCCTTGGATTCCATCGTGCCGATTACCCGGTAAGGAATATTATTGACCTTAATGATTTTTTCCAGGGCGCGTTCCGGGTTGCCACCGAAAAACTTTTTCACCAGGTCGTCGCCCAACAAGCACACATTCCGCCCGCTCCGCACATCCAGTTCGTTAAGTGAGCGGCCGGCATTGAGGTTATATCCGTTGAGTTCGGCATAAAACTCATCTGCCCCCATTACCTGAACCGTCGGATTGGTTTTGGAACTGCCCATGGAAACAATATTACCGTTACCTCCCCTGACGCTCATGGAGGTCTTGGCCGGAAAATGATAATTCTGTTTGAAAAGTTCCGCCTGGTCTTTAGTAATCGGTATTTTGGTATTGGAGATCTTTTCCTTTTTGGCGCCCTTTTTCTCCTTGGTCACCTGATCGTTCCGGCCGAAGAACTGGTAATCCTTATAGTGGATCGTGAACCCGGTAGCGCCCATGGATGCGAAACTTTCCGTGAATTTCTGTTTCATGGCATCGATGGCGGTATTGATGCCCACCAGGGCCATAATACCAAACGCAATGATGGCTACGGTAATCCCCGTTCGGAGTTTATTACTCCTGACGGTGCGAAAAGAAAGGGAAAGGATATCGCTTATTCTCATATTTCCATGCAATGCACGGCTAATTTAGAGATTCTTTGGAGACTTATCCCGAAATATCCCGGATCAGAGGTAAATAATATATAAGCGGTCGATCAGGACTTGTGGAAAAATACCCAGTAATATCACCAAGAGGGCCACACCAATCAGAATTGCTTTAAATGAACCGCTCAATTCCAGTTCCTGGGTGCCGCCTTCCTTAAAATACATCGCCTGAATTACCCGGAAATAATAATATACGCTTACCGCGGCGCAGAGCATGGCCAGGATTACCAGCCAGAGCCATTGGCCGGTTTGCATGACAGCCAGGATCATATAATATTTGGCCAGAAAGCCGCCAGTCAGGGGAATGCCCGCCAGGGAGAGCAGAAAAATGGCAGCAGCAAAAGCTACCCCCGGATATTTCCGGGCGAGGCCGTTAAACCCTTCAAAACTATAATCCTTCATCCTGATCAGTATAGCAAAAAGACCGATCGTGGACAGACTGTATACCGCCGTATAGAGAATGATCCCCTCTTTAGCTAAATTGCTGAGTGTCAATAGGGAAAACAGCATAAAGCCCACCTGGGCAATACTGGAATAAGCCAGCATCCGCTTCACGCTCTGCTGGAAAACCGCCGTAATATTCCCGATGAACAGGGTAATGGCCGTAATGATGGCCACCAGGAGCTGCCAGTGTACTTTGATGTCGTCAAAGGCATCATAGAACAGACGTATAAAGGCAATAAATACCCCCGCTTTAACGACCGTTGCCATAAAGGATGTGATTACGGCTGGCGCCCCGTCGTACACATCGGGCGTCCAAAAGTGAAAGGGAGCTGCAGACACTTTGAAAGCCATAGACACCATGAGCAGAATCAGCCCCGCCATCATCATCGGGGAGGGTCCGCCTTTTTGAGAAACGAGGTCGTCCAGGAAAAAACTTCCTTTGTCGCTGGCTCCGTATAGAAAAGCAATACCCAGCAGCATGATCCCGGTACTGAATGCACCCATCAGGAAATATTTCAGCGATGCTTCATTGCTTTTTAAATTTCGTTTGTCGCTGCCCGTTAGAATGTAGAGTGGAATGGAAATAATTTCAATCCCGATAAAGAGCATGAGCAGGCTGTTGAATGAGCTCGTTATGGATATGCCGCAGAGCACAAAAAAGACCAGGGCAAAATATTCTCCCGGATAGTTTCCAATAGATGTCATGTCCCGGCCGTTCAGCAGGAAGTAGATGAGGGTGGAAGCAAAAGCGATGCAATTAAACAAGAGACCAAACACATCAAAATAAAGCGTATTGTGCGTGTCTACCGGGAAGAAATGATAGCCGCTGAGTTCCAATACAGCCATCACCAGCAGCAGGAATACACCCGCGGTGGCCAGTGCTGCAATGGAAGATTTCTTTTTCAGAAATAAACCACTGAACATCATGATCACGCCTAAAACCGCTGATGTTATGATCGAATTCATATTGGGATACTCCTTTTAGGGTTTAACGAACATTTTTGACATCAGTAAATCCACCGAACTCTGGGTAAGACGGATCAGGGGTTCAGGATAAATACCAAAAACCAGGATAATCAGCACGATGAAAGACAGCAGCCATTTTTCAGAGACCTGGATATCCATCGCTTTACCCGTACGTGCATTCTCCGGTCCGTAAAATACTTTCTGCACCATATTCAGCATATACACAGCAGAGAGGATCACTGTCAAAGCCGCTGTCACGACAAAGACCACATTATAATTCGTTACACGGGATGTATAGATCCCGGTGAACATTAAAAATTCACCGATGAATGCGTTCGTCAGGGGCAGGGCAATATTGGCCAGGACGATAATCACGAGCATCATGGTCAGGACCGGTGCTTTGGCAGCCAGCCCGCCAAGTTCGCTGATTTTCCGGGTCTTGAATTGCTTTTCAATAAGGTACACAACAACCCACAAGCCGATGATGTTGATGCCGTGATTGAACATCTGGATCATCACACCCTGAAAACCGATGGTGGTCGTCGCAAAAATAGTCAGACACATCAGGCCCATGTGGGCGATCGATGAATACGCGACCAGTCTTTTCAGGTCGTCCTGCCGCAGGGCAATCAGGGATGCGTAGATCATTCCGATAATACAAAGAGCTGAAACGGTATCACCCCATAAATAGGTTCCCATCGGTAAGACTGGCGCCAGCCAGCGCAGGATTCCGAAAAGCCCCATTTTTACCATGAGCCCGCTCAATACCATCGTCACGGCTGGTGGTGATTGTTCATAGGTATCGGGCTGCCAGGTGTGAAATGGAAAGATGGGCATTTTTACCGCAAAGGCAACAAAGATGAACCAGAACAACCAGGACTGGGATTCGTTGGTGATCTGCAGGTGTGCCTGATAAAAAGCTGTAAGCGCAAATGAATGTCCGGGTGTATGAAAATAAATATAGATGAGCCCGATCAGCATCATCAGTGAACCGAGAAACGTATAAATAAAAAATTTAAATGTTGCGGCTATCCTGCGCTCGCCTCCCCACTGGGAAGCCAGGAAATAAACAGGGATCAGTGCCAGCTCCCAGAATATATAAAACAACAGGGCATCCGATGCCAGGAACACGCCGAGCAGTCCGGTCAGTGACAGCAGCATCAGTCCGAAAAAATTCTTTGCTTTTACATATTCTTCATTCCAGGTGGAAATAAATATGATGGGAAAGGACAGGGCTGTGAGCAGGCAGAGGATTTTCCCCATCCCGTCCAAACTGACGGCAAACCGGGAGTTCAGGCTACCCATCCAGTCCGTACTAAATTTAAGCAGGCTGCTGTCGGAGGGCAGGCAAATACCGGTCACAATCACAGCCAGGGTAAGGAGTGAAGCAAACAACGCCCATCTTTTGGCAGCAGTATCCTTCAGCGAGAATCCGATAAGGCCCGCGAGCAGCGGAATCCCGATGAGCAAAACAGGAATCATAAGTTTTATTTTCGCAAAAACAATTGCACAACGAATAAGATCACAATACCCACCACCATGAGCAGCACATAAGCGCCCACCTGCCCGCTCTGCAGATATCGAAGCTGTCGGCCTCCATATTGCACCAGCCTGCCAACACCATTCACCACCCCGTCTATCACTTCATTTTCTATTACCCGGTTGAAAAATCCGGCCAGTGCGTTAATCGGTTTAACAATCAGCGTATCGTAGATTTCATCGACGTAGAATTTATCCCGCATCCATTTCCCGAGACCCACCGGTTCTCCGAGTTCAGGATTTTTGCTGAACCGGTACAGGGCAAATAATACCATCGCCAGGGCCAGCACGGTGGAAAGACCCATCAGCATCCATTCTGTAGCAGCCGGTATCTCCACAGTCTGCCTTACACCCGTGGCAAGAACCGGATCCAGAAAATGTTCCAGCAAGTTTGCATTGGGAACCATTACTTCGGGAATGCCAACAAAACCTCCGATCACGGACAGAATGGCCAGAACGATCAGGGGAATCGTCATCGCAGAAGGACTTTCATGCAAGTGATGTTGTTGATCGGGTGTGCCGCGAAATGTACCACGGAAGGTTGTGGCATATAAACGGAACATATAAAATGCAGTAATCATCGCACCTGCGAGCCCGATGATAAAATATACCGGATTACGCGCATAGGCGGCCGTCAGGATTTCATCCTTTGAGAAAAATCCGGAGAATGGCGGTATACCCGCAATGGCGATACATCCCATGAGGAACGTGATATGGGTGACGGGCAGATTTTTTTTTAGTCCGCCCATTTTCCGAATATCCTGTTCTCCGCCCATGGCGTGGATCACGGATCCTGCGCAGAGGAATAAAAGTGCTTTGAAGAACGCATGGGTCAGCACGTGGAATACGGCTTCGTTATATGCACCCACACCCAGACCCAGAAACATATAACCCAGCTGACTGACCGTAGAATAAGCCAGGACCTTTTTGATGTCGTTTTGTTTTACGGCAATCAGTGCAGCCAGGATAATGGTTGCAGCGCCGATAATGGCCACCACCGTCTGACTGACAGGTGCGAGATTATATAATATATGACTGCGGGCAATCATATAGATGCCTGCGGTCACCATAGTGGCGGCATGGATCAGGGCTGAAACAGGAGTAGGTCCTGCCATAGCATCGGGCAGCCAGGTGTAGAGTGGGATCTGTGCCGACTTACCCGTCGCGCCCACAAATAACAATAAAGTGACGGCAGTTATAAAACCTGTGGATGCGGTGGGTGCTTTTTGAAATATGGTATCAAAAGAAACCGATCCGAACTGGTTGATGAGTGCAAAAATGGCGATCAGAAAACCCAGATCACCGATGCGGTTCATAATAAATGCTTTCTTGGCTGCATTATCGAAGTCCAGGTTTTTGAACCAGTATCCGATCAGCAGGTAGGAACAAAGACCGACACCTTCCCATCCGATAAACAGGATCACATAGTTGGCACCCAGCACCAGGAGCAACATGAAAAAGACAAAGAGGTTGAGGTAGGAAAAATACTTAGCGTAGTCCGCTCCGTTTTCCTCCTGCATATAAGCCATGGAGTAGAGATGGATCAGGAATCCCACACCGGTGATGATGAGCAGGAACAGGGTTGACAACGGGTCAACAAGAAACGAAAACGGGATGCTGAGTTTTCCCGCGTGAATAAATTCAAAAAGTGTAACGGTTACCGGCTGAAATCCTTCCTGTTTTACCTGGAAAAAAATGATGAGGCTAATAATGAAAGAAGCCAGAATGGTTCCCGAGCCGATTACACCCGACTGGGATTTGGAAAGTGACTTCCTGAACAGGCCGTTGATCAGGAATCCGACTAACGGAAATAAAGGCACTAAGTAAACGTAATTACTCATCTGGGCTGGAGGCTTGAGGCTTGAGGCTTGAGGCCTAAGACTTAAGACTTTTTCTATTTGTTAATTGTCAATGGTTAACTGTTAACGCTGATATCTAGATATCTAAAAATTATATTCATTCTTCTTCCCACATTTCCTTCCAGCCTCACACTTCAAGCTTCAAGCCTAATGCTTGAGTCTATTTAAAAAGTTTATATCAACAGAATGCGTATTCCGATACATCATAGCGATAATGGCCAGACCCACGCTGACTTCTGCCGCGGCAACCACCATGATGAAAAAAACAAAAATCTGACCGTTGATGCCTGCGTTGGGATCTGTTACCCCAGTGGCAACATGATGCATTTTTGAAAAAGCAATCAGCAACAAGTTCACGGCATTGAGCATCAGCTCGACGCACATAAAGATGATGATTGCGTTCCGCCGGGTGAGCACACCGGCAACACCGATACAGAAGAGTGCTACTGACAGGAAAATATAATAATTTATAGGCATGGCTTTTTTTAGTGTGGAAGTGTGGAGATGTGGAGGTGTGGAAGTGTGTGTCTAATTCCAATTACCTGAAACTCCATTTCCATTTTTATTATTTTAAAAATTACTTTATTTACAGTTACACCCGTTTACATTTACGTCGGCTTTCGCCTTTCTACCCCACAAAAATTATTCCCACACACTTCCACACCTCCACATCTCCACATCTCCACACTTCCACACTTGTTCTCTATTCTTTCTTCCCAATCACCACAGTCCCCACCATAGCCGATAGAAACAACACACTACTGATTTCAAAGGGAATCACATATTCCTTAAACAATGCCATACCCAGGTTGTGAATCAGCCCGATATTTCCCGTACCGGTTTCTGCGATGCGGTTATGGAGGTCCGCACTTTTCAGTGCAGCCACAAGCACCAGCAATAAAGACCCGCCGCCGATAACACCAGCGATTTTCAGCCATTTATTTTTCTGCGGTTCTGTTTCCGCATTGAGATTCATCAGCATGATCACAAAAAGAAAAAGCACCATAATGGCTCCGGCATAAACGATCAGGTTCACAATGGCCAGAAATTGGGCATTTAGCAGGATATAATGTCCGGAGAGCGCAAAGAATACTACGATCAGCCATAGCACACTATGCACGGGATTCTTACTCACTACCATCATGATGGCGCTGAATAAAGCCAGCACACTTAAAAACCAGAATAAGAGTTGGGTGGCGTTCATCAATCTTTTTTTTCAGGTCTTTGTCCTCTGGCTTTTGCAAAAGCCTCAGGTTCAGTCAATGGATTGGGGATCAGTAGTTCCTGTTTCCCGTAAATAAATGTTTTGCGACTGTAGTTGGAGGGTACCATCGTCTCAGATAAATACACGGCGTCTTTGGGACATGCTTCTTCACAGAGTCCGCAGAAAATGCAACGCAGCATATTGATTTCATATCGGGCAGCGTATTTTTCCTCCCGGTACAAATGTTCTTCTCCGGGCAAACGTTCGGCAGCTTCCATCGTGATGGCTTCTGCCGGACAGGCGACTGCACACAAACCGCATGCTGTGCACCGTTCGCGTCCTTCTTCATCACGATTCAATACCTGCACGCCACGGAATACCGGGCTGAAGGGTCGTGTCTGCTCGGGATAACTGATGGTCGGTTTCTTTTTGAATATATGACCAAAAGTGATCGACATGCCTTTGAAGATGGCCGGGAGATATAATTTCTCCCAGAAATTCATCGGCTTTCGCTCGACCTGCCTTGATTTTGAAGTGAGTGCCTGCATAGTTTTCGCAAAAATATTTGTTTAATTATTAATTATCAGTTATTAATAACTAATAATTATTGTCAAAACATTCCATACTGCTTGTACAGAATCAAAAATCCTGTCACCACCATATTCAATATTGCCAGCGGAATCATTGCCTTCCACCCCAGGTTCATCAGCTGATCGTAGCGGAACCGGGGGATCGTCCAACGGACCCACATAAAAAAGAAAATGAATATGCTGATTTTTACAAATAAGCACAATACCTGCAGGCCTGCCAGCAGATTCTGTCCGTGAAGCAATCCAAAATTGACGTCGTTGAGGAAAGGTATGTCATATCCGCCCCAGAAAATCGTAGCCATTACCGCACTGCTGATAAACATATTCACGTATTCGGCGAACAGATAGAAGCCGAGTTTCATGGAAGAATATTCCTGATGGTATCCCATGTTCAATTCACTTTCCGCTTCTGAAAGGTCAAATGGCGTGCGGTTGCATTCTGCAAAAGCACAGACCAGGAATATTAAAAATCCCAGGGGCTGGTAAGCAATATAGTAGGTATGGTCCAGCTGCTGGCCTACGATGGTGCGCAGGCTGAGTGAACCTGTCAACATGAGCATGGCGATCAGGGTTAGACCCATGGCCAGTTCGTAGGAAATAATCTGCGAAGCACCGCGGATTGCAGCGAGCAGTGAGAACTTATTATTGGACGCCCATCCGCCAATCATCACACCATAAACACCCATACTCACCACACCAAAAATATAGAGTATGCCAATGTTCACATCAGCGATCTGCAGAGAGATATCCCGCCCGAAAGCATGAAAGGTTCCACCCCAGGGCACGACAGCGCTGGTCATCATGGCTGTTAACATCGCGATGCCGGGCCCGAGGATAAATAAAAACTTGTTAGAAAGGTTGGGAACGATTTCTTCTTTCATGAACAATTTCAACCCGTCAGCAAGCGGTTGAAATATGCCAAACCACCCCGCACGGTTCGGACCATGACGGTCCTGAATCACCGCGGCTACTTTTCTTTCGGCCCATGTTTCATACATGGCTACGATCAGGGACACAGCGATGATGATGGAAATGAGAACCGCTTTCTCGATGATCAGGAACCAGTCTATTGTCAGAAGTGGATGCATGTGTACTAATAAAATTTCTTATGGGTTCTGTAATTTCTGATGTGATTCATTCAGCTTATTGAAGAGATTCATTGTCCGGGTTTTTTATTAAAATGAACATGATCGCTTTTAAAGTCCGTCGAGTGGGCTGGTCCTTCGATCGCAGATAAATCAATTTCCGGCCGGTTCACTTCACTTACGCTGTGGATATCCATCAGCAGTTTCGGTTTTCTTCCATCCATTACATCAGTTATGGTTTCCTGCGGTGTTACCGTACCCACGTAGTGCCCTGCGGAAATCACGGAATGGCGGCTGATCAATGTGGGTCCTTCAATCACCCAGTCACTGGTTTTCTTTTTTTCGAAGCGACAGTCATTACAGATGAAGTCCTTCACTTCACCCCACTGATCCTTGCGCGCTGTGACGCGATACACTTCATCGCCGCGGTTCCATAACGTCACTTTTCCCGAACAGGTCGGACAGTCCCGGTGTGCATCCTGGGGTTTTAAAAACCATACGCGGTTTTTAAAACGGAAGGTTTTATCAGTCAGGGCACCGACGGGACATACATCAATCACATTGCCGATGAAATCACTTTCCAGCGCTTTGTGAATATAGGTGGCAATTTCAGAATGGTCGCCCCGGTCGAGGATTCCGTGCTCGCGTTTTTTTGTTAGCTGGTCTGCTACAAACACACAGCGGTAACAAAGGATGCAACGCGTCATGTGCAGCTGAATATAGGGACCGATATCGTGTTTTTCGAATGTTCTTCTTTTGAATTCGTACCGGGTGGCTTCAGCACCATGCTCATAACTCAGGTCCTGCAGGGAACATTCACCGGCCTGGTCGCAGATGGGGCAGTCCAGCGGATGGTTGATCAGCAGGAATTCCACCACGCCCTTACGTGCATCCAGAACTTTTTCACTGGTAATATTTTTTACCACCATGCCATCCATGACATTAGTGCGGCAGCTGGCTACCAGTTTGGGCATGGGCCTTGGGTCGGCCGTAGATCCGGCGGCTACTTCCACCAGGCAGGTGCGGCATTTGCCTCCGCTGCCTTTGAGCGTGGAGTAGTAACACATTGCCGGGGGCGCCACTTCACCACCAATTTTACGGGCGGCATTGAGGATCGACGTACCGGGTTCCACTTCGATATTGATGTTATCGATGGTGACTTTAAACATTTTCTTTTCGTCGGCCATTTTTAAAGCTTAACGCGCAACGCTTAACGCGCAACGCATATTTTATAATCTAAAGCGCTTAACGTTTGCTCACTCGCTACACAGCCAATACGGGTTCCAGCGGATCTGCATAATGGGCAAGTCCAAAATTTCTATTCTGGCTTTCCTGAGGATTCAGGATATGCCATTCAAATTCGTCCCGGAAATGACGTATAGCTGCGGCCACCGGCCAGGCAGCGGCGTCACCCAGGGGACAGATCGTATTGCCTTCAATTTTACGTTGTATATCCCAAAGCAGGTCAATATCACTCATTTTGCCCTTCCCATTTTCAATATTCATCAGAATCATTTCCATCCAGCCGGTTCCTTCGCGGCAGGGTGAACATTGTCCGCAACTTTCATGACGATAGAATCTGGCGAGGGTAAGTGTATGTTTTACGACGCACTGGTCTTCATCCAAAACAATAAATCCTCCGGATCCCATCATGGAACCTTTTGCAAATCCACCATCGGAGAGGCTCTCATAATTCATCAGTCTTTTTTCTCCCTTAGCGGTTTTTAGGAGGAGGTTGGCCGGAAGAATGGGTACGGAAGATCCGCCCGGTATGCAGGCTTTCAGTCTTTTTGCTTTTGCGATGCCCCCGCACCATTCATCGCTGTAAATAAATTCTTCTACAGAAATCGTCATGTCGATTTCATATACGCCGGGTTTGTTGATATTGCCGCAGGCTGAGATCAGTTTGGTCCCGGTGGATTTTCCGATACCAATCTTCGCATATTCTTCTCCACCCATCATAATGATGGGTACAACAGCTGCCAGGGTTTCCACATTATTTACGACTGTCGGTCGATCCCAGACGCCTTTCACAGCCGGGAATGGTGGTTTAATGCGTGGGTTTCCCCGCTTGCCTTCCAGACTCTCGAGCAGGGCCGTTTCTTCGCCACAGATATAAGCTCCGGCACCACGGTGTACATATATTTCGAGATCGAAACCGGAACTGAGAATATTTTTTCCTAAAAATCCTTTGGCCTTTGCTTCGGCGATCGCTGTTTCCAGAATGTCGATGATCCAGGCGTATTCACCCCGGATATAAATATAAGTGAGATGACTTCCGAGGGCATAGGACGAGACTATTAAACCTTCAATAAGCAGGTGCGGAAGAAATTCCATCAGGTAGCGGTCCTTGAATGTGCCGGGTTCGCTTTCGTCCGCGTTGCAAACCAGGTGACGGGGAACGCCTTCGGGTTTGGCGATAAAACTCCATTTCATGCCTGCGGGAAATCCTGCACCACCGCGGCCGCGAAGACCACTTTTTTTTACTTCATCAGTAACCTGATCGGGCGTCATCTGTTTCAGGGCTTTTTCCACGCATTGGTAACCGCCTTCCTTTCGATAGACCTCGTAGTTTCGGATGCCTGCAACTCCCGCTTTTTCCAATAATAATTTTCTGCCCATGCTTTTTTTTTCGGTTGATCGTTGACCGTTAATTATTAGCGGCCGCTGTTTTCCGGCATTCACTTATGATCGAATCTACTTTTTCTATGGTCAAATGTTCACGGTAGGATTTCCCCAGCTGCATCATCGGTGCATAACCACAGGCGCCCAGACACTCCACCGTTTTCAAAGTGAACATCCCGTCGTGCGAGGTCTCTCCCACTCCGATATTCAAGGTTGATTTGATGTATTGAATGATTTCATCACTGCCATTGATCATACAGGGACCTGTCTGGCAGACTTCAAAAATATATTTCCCTACGGGTTTCAGGTTATACATCGAGTAGAACGTAGCCACTTCATATACTTCCACCGGCAGTATATTCAACAATGCCGCGACATAATCCATGGCTTCCGTGCTCAGCCATCCGCCAAAATGATCCTGTGCCAGATGTAGTACCGGCAGGATAGCGCTTTTTTGTTTGCCTTCCGGATACCTGGCGATCAGCTCTTTCACTTTGGCCAGTTTTTCTGGGGGAAAAGTTAATTGACTTAAAGGCGTTTTCAATTATTAATTATTATTTATCAATTATTAATTCAATTCTTTCACTTCCACACTTCCACACTTCCACATTTGCTCTACGCGTCCATCTCTCCTGCAATCAGGTTCAGGCTGCTCATTGTCAGCACCGCGTCACTCAGCATGGATCCACGGGTCAGTTCTGAATAAGCCTGGTAGTAAATAAAACAGGGTCTGCGGAAATGCAAACGATAGGGTGCGCGGCCGCCGTCACTGAT
>JBGPBW010000086.1:0-17735 GCA_041481385.1 Puia sp. | reverse complement strand
CTCGCGACCTGCTGAAGGAATGTGGAGTTGAATTGATTTCCTACCGTGACCTGGTTGCCGCCGCCACAGTGCCTGTTACCTGAGTCGCGCAAGAAAAAGGGCACAGCCCGCGCCGTGCCCTGAAGCCTGAAGCCTGAAGCCTTAAGCCTTAAGCCTTAAGCCTTAAGCCTTAAGCCTAAAAAGGGGTTCTATAAAGTTAAACTATTTGCTAATACTTTTTCAGTACGAGATTGTAGACGTTATTGCTGCCTGTAAACTTGAAAATCGGATTGCCCGATTGTTCATAAATGCGTTTCTCCGTATTTCTTTCCTTCACTTTAACCGTAATACCCTGAAAATACCAGTCGTTACATGAGCCTTCCGGGCAGTTTTTGGTCTGAAGTTTCAGGTACATGATATTGGATGGGTTGATCGCATGATTCAGGTTAAGGGTAACTAAATTTGATGTATTCACCGGCCAATTAATCCCTGCATTGACATTGGGGAATACCTGGTTGCTTCCGTCCCGAAAGCCAAGCGTAATAACCAGGTTATCGTCCCCGCCTGCCAGTTCGCTGCTCCCGGTTCTGATCTGAATGAGCAACTGATTCGTTGTTGATTCGTCGGTGTTCAATTCTCCTGCACTGACTTTCTCAATCACGGTATCACAAACGGGCAGGTTTGTATAATAATAAATACTGCTGAAATCCTTTCCTGAAAATCGTTTCAGCAAGGGTTTCCCAATTTGGTTTAATACCGTGTCGTCCCGAAAGCCTCCTCTGGCCACTATGATCAGCTGATTGAGGTCCCAATTGTTGCAGGGAGTTATGTTTAAACCATCGCATGGCCGGGTATAAATCGTGAAGCTTTGGAATACATTTAAGGGAAGCGGATTGGCCAACCACAATTCTGCAGTGTTAGAACTGTTGATAAGCCAGGGCATTCGACGATTCAGGTTGCGAAATTGTTGTACTGTGCCGTCGCTAAACTGAAGCATGACATTACAGTTATTATCAATACCGGTCAAACCGTTTTCACCGGTCTTAAATGAAACAACGAGTTCACGGGCTCTGCAGTCGGGAAGGCTGGCTGCCGTCTCCGGATCGGGAGGCGGAGTGCCTGATGTATAGCGGGTATCTACAAAATAGCCGTTGTAGTGTTCACCGTCATATTCGTGATCTTTCCAATAATAATAGTGTTGTGCTTTGTTGACTTGTAGCACTGAAATATTGTCAGGATAAGTAGGGTCATAACAATATATTTTGAAATCTTCCTGGTAATCGCCCAATGTCCCCTGGTAACGGCCACAATCATATCCAATTGCAATCACCTGGTTATGCAGACGGGAACGGGGATCAGCAGCGCCAAACAATCCGATAGGGACGGGTATTCCGTTGTCAATATAAGTTTTTAGCAACTGCAATCTTCCTCCGTTGGTTCCCTGCAACCCCCAGTAAAAAAATTCATTGTTTTGCCAGACAAAAGGATTGGCCATTTCTTCAAGCCATTTTTCTTCATTCTCGAAAACTGAAGTCATCTGCCGGTCATAAATATAATCATAGAGCAGGCTGTGATCGGCGGGAAGATAACTTTGCTTTGGGGATTTCATTTTCCGGTTATAATAATCCAGTGCAGTATAACACATTCCTCCGCTACAACCGGATACCATTATTTTTACTCCATACTGATCGAAAAGAGTATTGGCAAATGCATTCCGAAAATGGAAGCCTTCCTCTTCAGGTTTAAAATTTGTGGAATGCGCGCCCTGGCAGAACGCCGTTTGTTCAATGGAACAGATGATTATCCATATGAAAAGGACCCGCATACTATTAAGGTACAAAAAACTGAACAATCACGATACATGTTGGGGTGCCCCTGGTTAACTCATTTGTACCGGCGCTTTGGATTAAGCCTTGTTGATTAGTGAAAATGAAAAAAGGCTGCCCAAAAATGTATTTGAGACAGCCTTTTTGCCTTGTTGCTTAGTAACCAAAGATCCTTTAGAATAGTTTAATGTTTAGATTAACATTCCGTTTGTAAATCAATAACCAAAACTAATTTGGTTTTTAAACATAAACTATGATCGTCGTCCTAAACGATTATGATTGTCGTCATGTTTTTGTTTATTTTATAACACCCGGTTACCTTTAGAACCTCAACCGGTTGATGAGGGCTCATGCAAGTTTCGGATATCAAAAAAGTCTACAGTGCGAATAAATAATCTTCGATTTGCTATGGTATTGACGCTGATCGTCCTGTGCCATTCGTTCGGATGGACCCAGTTCAATGCAAAAGCCTCTTTAGCACTCATCAATCGGGTCATCCCGGATCGAGCTTTCCGTTTTGTAGTGGAAGATCTGCAGACAAAGGAAAAGACAGATGTCTTTGAAATTGAAAGCAGGAATGATAAAATTGTTCTGCGCGGGAATAATGGTGTTGCAGTGGCGTCCGCATTGTATTACTACCTTACGCATTTTTGCCACTGCCAGATTACCTGGAATGGAACGAATTTGAATATTCCGAAACCGCTGCCCCGAATATCAAAAAAAATACACCGCAGTTCACCATACCCATATCGCTATTACCTGAATTATTGTACGTTCAACTACAGCATGAGCTGGTGGGATTGGAAAAGGTGGGAAAAGGAAATAGACTGGATGGCACTGCATGGCATCAATATGCCGCTGGCCATTACGGGCGAAGAATTTACATGGTACACAGTTTACAAGGAAATGGGTTTTTCAGATAAAGACCTGCAGACTTTTTTTAGCGGCCCTGCCTACTTTTCCTGGTTCTGGATGGGCAACCTGGACGGATGGGGAGGGCCTTTACCGGTGAGCTGGATGAAGAGTCATATGATTCTACAGCAAAAAATTCTTCAACGTGAACGTGAGCTGGGTATGAAACCGGTACTGCCGGCCTTTACAGGACATGTACCCGCGGCTTTCAAAAAGAAGTTTCCAAATGCAAACCTAAAGGCAACCAATTGGAAGAACGGTTTTGAAGATACCTATATCCTTAATCCGGAAGACTCCCTGTTTGGAGCCATAGGTAAAAAATTTATACTAACGCAAACCAGGTTGTTTGGCACGAATCATTTGTATTCTGCGGACACATTTAATGAAAATGAACCACCGGCTGACAGCGCAAATTATCTTAGGAATCTCAGTGATCGCTTATATAAAAGTATGGCAGACGCAGACCCCCAATCCGTCTGGGTAATGCAGGGATGGCTGTTTTACAGCGACCGCAAATTCTGGAAAGCACCACAAATAAAGGCCCTGCTAGATGCTGTTCCGTATAAGCACATGATCCTGCTCGATCTGGCTGCAGAGATAGAACCTGTCTGGAAAAGAACAAATGCTTTTTATGGCAAACCCTGGATCTGGAATATGGTACACAACTTTGGAGGTAATATAAGTATGTTTGGAAGAATGGATGGGGTAGCTGTGGGCCCGGCAGAAGCACTGCATGATCAGGCTTCCGGTCATTTGATCGGAATTGGCTTAACGATGGAAGGCATTGAACAAAATCCGGTGTTGTATGAATTGCTGACTGAGCAGGTTTGGCAGGATAAATCGATCGATTTAAATAAATGGCTGGAATATTATACGCTCAACAGGTATGGCATTTTGGACAGCAATCTCATCAAAGCATGGGAGATATTGAGACAAACCGCCTACAATGGGAAAATGATCAGGGATGGCGCTGAGTCTATAATCACAGGCAGACCGACCTTCGACTCCACCACCGTATGGACAAGGACTAAACTGAATTACCAGCCCAAGGATTTTCTCCCGGCCTGGGATTATTTCATTGGTGCAACGGACAAATGCAAAAACAGTGATGGATTTCAATATGACCTCGTGGATATCACAAGGCAGGTGCTGGCGAATTATGCGCTTTCCGTACATGCAAAACTTGTCCTGGCCTACCAGGAAAAGGACCGGGCTGCATATAAAAAATACAGCGATGAATTTTTACAAATCATCACCGATATGGATTCCTTACTCGGAACAAGGAAAGATTTTTTGTTGGGACAATGGATTTCTCATGCGAAAAGTTTTGGAAATAACCCGGAGGAAAAAGCACTGTATGAGCGCAATGCCCGGGATCTGATCACGCTCTGGGGAGATGCAAACAGCCCCCTGCATGAGTACTCATGCCGCCAATGGAGTGGTCTGCTCAATGATTTCTATAAAATACGCTGGGAAAAATTTTTTGAAATGACTACTGATTCACTGAATTCAGGAAAGGAATTCGATCCCGTGGCTTTCGGGAAATATATCAGTGGCTGGGAATGGCAATGGGTGAATAAACAAAAGGATTATCCTGTTGAACCTGCCGGAAATAGTGTTGATCAATGCGTCAGTCTTTACTTGAAATACGATAATGAAATTAAGTCGGGTTATTGATAGATTATATCATTTACGTTATGCTCTGGTCTCCTGCATGGTAGCCCTTCCCCTTATAACGGTGGCACAGCCTGATTTTTCTTTAAGTGAGGCCAGCAAATCTTTACCTCACCTCTATGGTAAAAAAGAGGATGCCAGTTACCTCTGCGTTACAGTAGGAGACCGCTTATATTCCATCGGCGACCAGGCTGGTAATTTTCCGCCAGTTGGTTTTCACATACCCGGCGAAATGGGCGGTATCTGGCAGCATCCGATTAAACTGATGGATGGATTTCACCTGAGCATCACAAATCTTAAAACCGGCATTGGTCAGACGCTGGATGAATGTGACCGTTTTATAAGTTACTCATTTACTTCTCAGTTTTTGTACAGTATTCCGAAACTACACCTGTCAGTTAAGAGAACCCAGTTTGTACCAGACGGGATTCCGTTGGTCGTCATTGAATATGTGATGACCAATAACGATCACGTGGATAAGGAATTTACCGTACAATTCACAGCTGATATAAACCTTATGCCTGTGTGGCTGGGGGAAAGATCGGGAATGACAGACAGTACGGATGCACTGCTTTCTTTTGACATAACAACCGCTACTCTTTTTTTTAAAGACAATAAAAACCCATGGTATGCCGGTATTTCGGTCGGGGACAAACATGCTGATTTTACCGGCACCCAAGAATCTACCCATCCTGGAAAAGGTATTGCAGGGACATTATCGGTCCGGGTTAAAATAGCAGGAGGCAAAACAGGATTATTGCGTTTCTATATTTCCGGGTCTGATCAAAATGCGGAAGAAATTAAAACAAATATAACGAAGGCAAAAAAAGATTTACCTCAATTGTTTCTGGAAAAAAAACTCCGTTATCATCAACTGGAGAAAAATGCCCATATCCTTATTCCCGATCGGAAACTTATGGAAGCGTATCAATGGGGTAAATTTACCAGCGATTGGCTGGTAAGAGATGTGCCCGGACTGGCGAGGTCGATGAGTGCAGGACTGCCCGATTATCCCTGGTTCTTCAGTAACGACCAGGCAAGTGCATTTAACGCCTTATTGGGCACCATTCAGCCGGACTTATTTTACAGCTCCTGGAAAATGCATAAACAGATATCCTATAAGACAAATGGTGACAATGGCAGGATCGTCCATGAAATCTCAACCAATGGAATCGTATACGATCCGGGAAGGATGGAAGAATCTCAGTTACACATTATTACAGCCTGGAATATTTTCCGGTGGACGGGAAATATTTCTTTCCTGAAAGAAAATTACGAACATGGAAAAAAAGTGTGGACATGGTTGCAGGAGCATGATAACAACCACAACGGTTATATAGAAGGATATGGAGGGGCGGAAATAAAAGGATTAAATGCCGAGATGCTGGATGTACAGGTAGAAACCCAAGGTTTTTTGGAAGTCATGGGTAATATGGCTGCCATTTTTAACGATACGGAAACTGCAAAAGCATATCATCAGAAAGCTCGACAACTCCGGAAAAATATCAACCGGGACTGGTGGGTTCCTGGAGAAAAAAGATACGGAGATTTTATATCTAACAAAGAAAAGGCGATCGATATTATCGATTCCGCTTTGGCGAACAGGGTGGACCCGGCGCGGAACTCCTGGGCAAAGAAAAAACTGGTCGAACTGAAAGCATCCATACAGAACGGAACTTATGCTGACTCAGCCTACGTGGTATATTACAATGCCGGTCTTAGTCCACTGGCAGAAGGAATTGCAGATACTCCTAAGGCAGTTGAAGCATTAAAAGCCATTGGTTTTTTTACGAATAAGTATGGATTATATATATCCGGGATCGAACGGCCAGATGATATTCATAGGGATGAAGGTTCATTTCAGCATGATAAGGAATTCAATTACAATCGCGCAGTGATGCCTGTTGCCACGGCCGGTCTGGCGATTACAGCATGTCGTTATGGAATCCCAGATACAGCACTCTACTACATGCATATCCTCCTGAATTCCTTCGGATTTGCAACGCCCGGCACCACTTATGAAGTGTCTCCGGACTATGGCATGTTTGTACAGGGATGGAATATCGGTGGATTCAATATCCCTATCATCCATTATTTTTTTGGCATTGATCCTTTAGCCTATAAAAAAGAGATCACCCTTCGGCCGAATTTTCCGGTATTGTGGAAAAAAGCTTCCATTAAAGATGTAATCATTGGAGATAACCTGCTTTCAATGGATTACCGGAAATTATCTGCTTCCAAAGAATATACGGTAACCAGTAAAAATGCTTTTTGGACAATGAAGTTTTATGTGGGTCCCTGCAACAGTGTTACATTAAATGGAAAAATGGTAAAACCACTAACGGGTTTTATTATGTTAAAAGACAAAATCAGCCGGGTAAGGATTATGTAACCTGATCCAGCCATCCCCCCTCGAAACCAGCGAGGCGGAGCCCATGGATTATATGCGGTGATTTTCTAATTAAATTCCAGATCAGTTGTGACTGAAAATTTTCAATCATGAGAATGATCGGACCCTCATTTAAGCCAAATTTCCAGGGTGAAACCCAACCATTCGGGTTTTGTACGCTCGCAGGATAAATGGGATTAAAGCTGGCATCGAAGCCGGTTTTTTTAATTCCATGATCTTCTAATCTTTGAATGGCATGGCACATCGTTTTCAATACGATTTCAGGAGCAAAGGGCAGTGAGGCCACTACAGCCCATGGAGATATCGTGCCATCATCAGGACCAAAAGGAACACCGCGGGCTTTATAATCATAAAATTTTCTTTGTACGCCATCAATCTTGAATTTTCCAGGTCCCGGTCCGTCGCAGGCTGTGAAGCCCCAGTTATTCTCGTTATAATGTTTAAACCCCAATGGGTTTTTGATTGCATATTGCTGGTGAATATAAGTTGCGCGACTCGTGTTTTCGAAATAATCAATCCCGGTTTTTTTATTGAGATCATCGTGAATGCCCAGAAAATCAAGCCAGAGATGCGACATTTGGTGGATAAAAAGGGGCCCGGCATAAATATATTCTGTCTCATATATTTTTTTCCATTTAAAGGTCGAGGTCCATTCTTTATATCCGGTCGGGTTAATGGGAAAACCTGGTGACCCCAGTGCAAGGACATAAAGAATAATGGCTTCGCTGTAACCTGTATCCCAGCGATACCTGAGAAAACCTGTTTCCGGTCTCCATCCATGGGATACAGTAGTTCCGCCATTCAGCGCCCATTGCCAGTCAACCTGACGATAAAGATCATTGGCAAGCCGGCGAATTTCCGTTTCTTCTTTGCCTTCTCCTGTAAAATACTGTGCAGCCACCAACGCGCCAGCGATAAAAATTGAAGTGTCGATTGTAGATAATTCACATTCGAATACGCGACTCCCGGTTTGCATACTCAGGAAATGATAGAAAAAACCCTTATAACCCATCGTGTCAGTTCCCGAGCCCTGTTCGCCATTATAAAAAAATTTCAAAACGGACAGGGTTCTTTTGATGGCTTCTTCCCTTGAAAGATATCCCTGTTCAACGCCAACAATATAACAGCTGAGTCCGATGCCCACAACAGCAATACTCGATGGTGAATCGGGTGCAGATTTATCTGCGATCAAACCGTTCTCTGGGTTGATATTTTTAAGGAAATAGTCGAATGTCTCGCGTTGCAGGGTTTCCAGCATTTTCAAATGTGACTGTTGTAAAGAAGAATGGGTCTCCTGGTTACCAGAAATCTTGTTCATGCTGTCTTTAATGTGATGCAGGAAGTTGCCCGCCGTGATCGTTTCAGTTAAAATCGCACTGCTAAATTAGTAAATTAAGGGGGTGGTAACCTTGACCAGGGTAATACTAATTGTTTGGAATTTTTTCGATCACATCAACCCAATAGTTGCTGGATATATATCCCCGATCAGGAAAATCAGGTGTATTGGTGTATTTAAATAAACCATTGGTCCCGTCGGTACCATCCGCCAGAGCGGTCAATGGGCCATTGATTGTTGCTGATTCTAATCCGTTAATTGTTGAAATATAATTTCCCAGACTACTATAACAGGCAGCTATATAAGTCGTATTTGAATCAATTGGGATGGCATGGATAAACAGCACCTGCTGCCATCCGCTGTCCGTTTCGTTAATGAACGTTGATGATGCCAGCAGGGTTCCTCCTGAAGAATAAAGCTGAGCAATATGGGTTCCGATGTCACCGGAAGTTTTATAGAATTTAATTCCTGTTATTTCACCCGGAATAGCTGACTGGAATTTTACGCCCAGCTCAATACCACCTGTGCTATCGTTTCCCCGGATACCTGCAGGAATCTGCGAATTAAATATACTTATACCTGTTTCTGCAGGTGGGACTCCTTCTAAACTATATTCTTTCGTACATGAAATGGCGGGAAGAGATAAACATAACGTAATGGCGGCCACGTATAAAACGGAATTCAACACACGAATCATCTTCTTCATAATCATTATTTGTCGTATTGAGCAGTCAGTGTTCCAAGGTCAAATCTGTCAGCCCTTTTGGGTTTTGGCCAATAAAAAATAAATGACAAGGAATATTGGAGGAATTTGTACAGCACGTTTCGCGAAGGTTGATTGGGCGGGGGTATTATTTTTTTTGGGGTGCGATACGTATTGGCAGCAAGTTAGTATATGATTTTGTCAATGCAAAGGTATTCTACCAGGGAAAACTACGATGCCTGTATAATGCATTGATCCGCTGTGTCGTATCATTGGGTTGTGTGTGAGTAGGTTATAATTCAACAGAGGCGCTCAGAGGTAAATTTTATGCGGGTGACGAGATTTTAAACATGATAAAAATCATCAGTTCGCCTGTACTATGTTAGTTCCAATAAGGATTGGCAATTTTAATTTTATAGAAAATAACTCATGTTCGGTATTTTAAACACGGATGAGATTGATGACTTATTGCGACAACAGATCATCGGAAGAATTGGATGCCATTCCGACGGCGTTACGTATATCGTTCCGATCAGTTATGCCTATGATGGTAAATTTATCTACGCTCATTCGCTGGAAGGAATGAAAGTGGGACTGATGAGGCATAATGCGAATGTTTGTTTTGAAGTTGATTTCTTAGACATAGCCGAAGACTGGCAAAGTGTTGTGTGTTGGGGATCCTTTGAAGAACTTGTAGACCCGAAAGAAAGAGAGGAAGCCCTTAGAAAATTACATTCAAGAGCTCTGCCAAAAACTGTGAGTTTAACTGCAAGACTTTCGCCATCTTGGCCTATGTTACCCTGGGATATTAACAGTATTGACGGAATTGTTTTCAGGATTAAATTGCATAAGAAGACGGGGAAATTTCAAAAAACCAAAATAACAACTGAAGAAAAGGCAGATTAGTACCACAGCGTTTACTAAAATCACCAGCGTTCCACTACGAGCTTTTGTGTGCTGACGACATTATTTTTTTTATCCAGTATGCGGATATAATAAAAACCCTGGGAAGTATAATGAGGAAGATGCATGGACTCAGTCTGTGCGGAACTGGTGATGGTAACCATCTGCTGTATTACCTTTTTTCCTAGGGAATTGGCGAGCTCAATGGTGTAATCGCCGGGGGGCAATTGGTTGAATTGAACACGCACTTCATCATCCATCACAGGATTGGGAAAGATCCGGATCCTGTTCCAATTTTCCGGGTTCTTGCTGATGAACAAATCGTCATTGGCGGCGGACCTGGTAATCAGAACATTACTGTTTGCAAGATCCGCACTTTCATACAGTCCATGAGTTACCGGGGCGGTCGATGCAGTCCAGGTTTCCGGATCAATAATAAAATAGGCGTCCGAATATGTTGAACTGACTGCCAGTATCTGACTGCTATCCTCGCTGACTGCGATTCCGCTGGTTGTAAATTTTTGCGGCAGGCCGGTAACCGTTGCCAGATAGGTGGTGACCCGTGTGGCTATATTCACTTTATATACTTTGTTGCTGCCGGTGATCAGGAATAAATGTCCGGCATCATCGGCAACCAGGTCACCGCCGGAGTTGGTACAAGGGCTGTGAATGGTCATTTCTTTATTCAAGGGATCGTCAACCAGGTCACCCAGATCAGTAAGGACAGGCGATCCATGCATGGTGAACCGGATAAGGTGGGTTCCGTCAGCGGTTTTAAATTTGAGGGGCTGAAGGAATAGATATTAAAAAAACGGGTGTCTGGGACACCCGTTTACAGAGGCTGAAATAGAGATTAATGAATCTGTATTTCTTTTTTTTCGTTTTCTTTACCTTCAATGACAGGAAGACTGATCTGAAGTACGCCGTCTGCATATTTAGCAGAGATGTTCTCCTTGTCAATGCTGTCATTTAATGTAAAAGTTCTCCTGAATCCACCCCGGCTGTATTCCCGGAGAATCCATTCGGGACGCGGAAAACCTTCCGGCGGGTTGTAGGTTACCGTGAGGTCATTTCCATTCATATCCAGATGGAAATGTTCCCGGATGCGTCCGGGAGCGAACACCAGCATTTCATAGCTGTTGTCGGTTTTGAAAATGTTCACGGCTGCGCGTTGCATAGTTCGCGTGAACTGTTGTCTGTTTCCATAATTGTTGCCTTTTGCGGCCCATGACTGATTGTAGTACATGTTTTTTCATTTTTAATTAAAAAATAGATGAACAATATCAACAGTCTAAATATAATGCCGCGAAATAACACATGCAATTTTGGCAGGAACTGTTGTTCGGGTGATGTCCTGCTTATTCATTCACATCTTAAAGTAGTGGTTTAAGTGCGCTCCACACATTTTCCGCCACGATTTTGTGGCCGGCAAAGTTGGGATGAATGCCGTCCTGCTGGTTCAGTGCCGGTATACCGCCTACGCCCTCCAACAGGAATGGAATCAGCATTATTTTATTGCTGAACGCCAGTTGCTGAAAAAGATTTCTGAATTCGGATGTGTAGGTTCTTCCCAGATTGGGCGGGATCTGCATTCCGGCCAGTATGATTTTGGCGGAAGGGTATTTTAATTTCACTTTGTTAATGATCGACTGCAGATTCCTGGACGTTTCCGATAAGGCGATACCTCTTAATCCGTCATTGCCACCCAGCTCCAAAATAAAAATATAAACGGGTTGACGCAACACCCAGTCGATGCGACTATTTCCTCCGGCGGAAGTCTCGCCGCTTAACCCGGCATTGATCACCTGGTAAGGCAGTCTGAGGGAATCAATCTTTTCCTGTATCAATGCAGGGAAAGCTACTGAAGGGTCAACACCATATCCTGCAGTTAGACTGTTACCATAAAAAACAATATTTTTTCTTGATTCTTTAAGGGCAGAAGAGTCTACTTTTTTAACTGATGGTTGAACAGGCGTATTGGCTGGGTTTTCTGTTTTTCCATTACGATTGCAACCCAAAGACAACCCTAATATGAAGAACGAGCCGATCAGCACATGAAGATTGCGCATAAGTCCGTAAATTATAGGAGTATAAAAGGTATTTTAAATAGAAATATCACCAAAAAATAGTTTACCCATCGTGGATACCATCCTCAACATTCGAAATCTGAGCAAAACATATTCCAGTGCGGGCCGTGAACTTACGGTACTGGACAATATCAATTTATCCGTGGAATCGGGATCAACGGTTGCCGTGGTAGGACCCTCGGGCAGCGGAAAAACGACACTGTTGGGTCTGAGCGCCGGGCTTGATCGTTCGACTACCGGTACCATCGAACTCAATAAAATAACGCTGGACAAACTCAGTGAGGATGAACGGGCAAAAATCCGGAACCGGTATGTGGGATTTATTTTTCAAAACTTTCAACTACTTCCCACATTAACTGCACTTGAAAATGTGATGGTGCCCCTGGAACTTCTTGGGGAGAAAAACATAAAAAACCGTTCGAATGAATTGTTGGATAAAGTTGGCCTGGGAGGCAGGCTCCATCATTATCCAGCCCAGCTTTCCGGAGGAGAGCAGCAAAGGGTTTCCCTGGCGCGTGCATTTTCCAATAACCCCAAAATATTATTTGCCGATGAACCCACAGGAAATCTCGATGCCGAAACCAGTGAGAAAGTAATCAAATTGTTATTTGATCTCAATGCGGAAGCGGGTACAACGCTGATCATTGTAACGCATAACACGGAACTGGCGGCAGGAACCCGTCGCATCATTCGTCTCAGAGGAGGAACCATTTTTGCTGATGAAAAAAAATCCTGAACATGCAGGCTTGAGCTGGCTGTTTATCATGGCCTGGCGCGACAGTCGCCGGAATCGCTCGCGTCTGCTATTATTTTTATCTTCTATTATTCTGGGTATCGCCGCACTGGTGGCAACTTTTTCATTTGGTTACAATCTTCAAAACGATATTAATGATCAGGCCAGAACACTTGTCGGGGCGGATCTTATTATCAATGACAACCGTCTGCCGGATCAGGAAATGCAACATATGCTGGATTCTCTGGGTCATCAGCGATCACAGGAACGGACTTTTGTCTCCATGATTTATTTTATCAGGAGTCAGGGTACCCGACTGGTCCAGGTCCGCGCACTGGAAGGTGGTTATCCGTATTATGGCAGCCTGGAGACTTTGCCGGCGCAGGCGGCGCTGACATTCAGGACAGGACGTGCTGCCCTTGTAGACAAAACCCTAATGTTACAATATGGAGCAAGTGTCGGTGACTCCATTAAAATAGGAGAGGTCAGTTTTGTTATTGGCGGAATATTGAAGAAATCACCGGGACGAAATGAAATTTCCCTGACTGCCGCACCACCGGTTTATATTCCGCTTCGTTATCTCGCCCAAACCGGTTTGATGCAAAAAGGCAGCAGGATCGATTTCCGTTATTATTACAAATTTGATTCGGCAACGGATATCCTGAAATTGGTTTCCGGTATTGAACCCAGACTGGAAAAAGCAGGAATGGATTTTGAGACTGTTGAAAGCAGAAAGAAAAATACCAGCCGGGCATTTGATGATTTTACCCAGTTCCTGACGCTCATCAGTTTTGTTGCGCTGTTACTCGGCTGTATCGGTGTGGCCAGCTCGATTCATATTTACATTCGGGGGAAAATATCTTCTATTGCTATTATGCGTTGCCTGGGCGTCAGGTCCTCACAGACATTTTATATTTACCTGATCCAGGTGATGGGCATTGCGTTAGTGGGATCCTTATTGGGCGCGATGCTGGGTACGGCGATTCAACAGCTGTTGCCCGTCGTCCTGAAAGACTTTCTACCCTTTCAGCCTTCTACAGCGATTTCCTTTATGGCCATCGCCCAGGGCATCGGACTCGGATTGATCATCACCTTATTCTTTGCTTTGCTGCCATTGATCTCCGTGAGAAATATTTCACCGCTGAACAGTCTTCGATTATTCGTCGAGCCAGCGCTCGGTAAACGCGATCCATTACAATGGCTTCTATATGGAATGATTTTTTTGATCATTACCGTTTTTTCCCGGTGGCAGATGCATAGCTGGCAGAAAGCATTGATTTTTGCCGGAAGCATTCTCATCGCCTTTTTATTTTTGACCGGAGTCGCGCGATTACTGATGTGGGTCGTGCGGCGCTTTTTTCCGTCTAACTCGGGTTATTTATTACGGCAGGGATTTGCCAATTTATACAGGCCCAATAACCAAACCATTATCCTGATCATTACGATTGGGCTCGGCGCAGCGTTCATCGGAACCTTATACTCCATGCAAAACATGCTGATCCGGCGGGTATCTGTTTCTGCCAGCGCCAATCAACCCAATATGCTGCTTTTCGATATTCAGCCCGCCCAGGCAGAAGCGATGGTATCCATGACAAAACAATTCGGATTGCCCGTTCTTCAACGGATTCCTATAGTCACCATGCGGATCGAAGAGTTCAATGGCGTCAGCGCAGCAAAGGCTTTAAAAGACAGTGCAGATTCGATTCCCCGTCGGGCTTTTGAATCAGAACTGAGGGTCACGTACCGGGATTCCCTTTTGGAAACGGAAAAATTAGTCAGCGGTGTATTTGAAACTGCCGTTAAAACACCTGGCGATACGCCCCATATTTCTCTTGAAGAACGGTATGCCGGCCGGTTGCACGCGAAAGTCGGGGACCGGATTATTTTTAATGTGCAGGGCATGCTGCTGCCTGTTATAATTGGCAGCGTAAGACAGATCGATTTTCGAAGGATACAACCCAATTTCCGGATTGTTTTTCCGAAAGGCGTTTTGGAAACAGCGCCACAATTTTATGTTTTGATCACGCATGTACCTTCCAGCGAAGTGTCGGCACATTTTCAACAAGCCGTCGTTCGCCGGTACCCGAATATCTCCATGATTGATATGGAATTAATCCTGAGTGTACTCGACGACATCCTGGATAAAATTAGTTTTGTGATCCGTTTTATGGCGGGATTCAGTATTTGCACCGGACTTGTTGTGCTGATTGCTTCTGTGCTGATCAGCAAATATCAACGCATTCAGGAAAGTGTTCTGCTTCGGACCCTGGGTGCGAGCCGCAGACAGATACTCATCATCACCAGTCTGGAATTTTTCTTTCTGGGCGTCCTGGGCGCAGGTACGGGTATTATTCTTTCTCTCGCGGCCAGCTGGGCCTTAGCTAAATTCAGCTTTGAGGGTTCTTTCTCTCCGGAATGGTCTGCCCTGAGCGGACTATTGCTGGTCATCGCCGGGATAACTGTCTTCATCGGTGTTTTCAATAGCCGGGAAATTCTGAATAAACCGCCACTGGAAATTCTAAGGAACGAGGTGTGATTGATTCAAACATTTTGCAGATCGCGATTTTGATGTTTTATACTCGCGGATCGATAAAAGAATTCATTACGATAGAACATTTTCTGCATAAGCATTTTGTCGCAGCATTTGGCTTGTTGGTCGCAAATGGGTTTTATAAACGATCAGGATGAATACATTCGCTTATGTTTTAGATTATTTTTTGTCTTTTGGTTTAACAAGGGTTGTTTTTTCTAATTCAACCCTTCATTTTATTTCTGTTTCAAAGGCAGCGGCACCACTGTGTATCATTGGAGCCGCTGTGCTTTTCATATATAATAGCGACAAACATCTTAAACTTCAAAATTATTGAAAATGAAAACACTCATTTTATCGCTTTTACTGGCCTTGTCAATCCATACTACCAATGCGCAAAAAGCGCAGACCTATCAAATCGCAAAAACATTTCACATCAAAAGTGATGGGGGGTATGACTATACAACGGTCGATTCTGTATCCGATCGGTTATATCTGTCACATGGGTCGCAGGTGAATGTATTAAATAAAACGTCGGGTGATTCAGTCGGTGTCATAAAATCAGAAAAGGATGTACATGGGATTGCCCTCGTACATGCATTGGGCAAAGGATATATTTCGAACGGTAGTCTGAATGAAGTTTTAGTTTTTGATTTGAATACTAACAAGGTACTTGCACATGTCCCTACAGGAAAATTCGCCGACGGTATTTTTTATGACTCCTATTCGAATAAAGTGATCACCTGCAACGGCATGAGCAAAAATATGACGGTCATTGATCCAACGAACGACCAGGCAGTAGCTACCATTCAGCTGACGGGCTGGCCCGAGACAGCAGTCAGTGATGGTAAGGGTAAGATTTATGTAAATAATGCTGAAAAAAGTGAGATTGACGTCATTGATGCAGTTTCTTTTAAAGTTATCAATCAGTGGCCGTTGGCACCAGGCAAGGGCCCTTCCGGTTTAGCCATCGACAAAAACACCATGAGGTTATTTGCAGGTTGTGAGAATAAATTGCTTGTCGTCATGAATGCGCTGAATGGGAAAATTGTAACCAGTCTGCCCATTGGCGGGGAATGTGATGCCGTTGGATTCGATATGAAACTTAAAACTGTCTATTCATCCAATGGTGAGGGAACATTAACCATTATAAAGGAACTTTCTGCCGATAAATTTGCTGTCACTGAAAATCTCACAACAAGAAAAGGTGCAAGAACGATGGCTGTCGACCAGGTGTCACATATGCTGTATTTGCCTTTTGGGGAATTCGGACCCAAAAAACCAGGAACTTTCAGGCCTTCGGTATTACCCGGAACTTTTCAGGTATTGGTTGTACAAGTCAATCAGTAACCATAATGAGCTGAATTGCATAACTTCATTATTGGTTCTGGAATGTGGGTAATCGGTAAATCGAAACTCAGGCATAAACAGAACTATCATTCATGAAGTGAATAAGAGAAGTTGCATTTTTTACCCCTAGTTTTTTCAAAATATTATACCGGTGGGTTTCGACCGTATTCAGGGTGATTTCCAGCTCCCCGCAGATTTCTTTGGAAGACTGTCCCGCTTTAATCAGATTGATTACTTCAATTTCTCTTTTTGTGAGTAGGTGAACAGCCAGGAATTTCCTGGGATCTTCCCGGGAGGACGAAAGAATTTCTTTCATCTCATTGCAGACATAAGTGTTTCCTCCGGAGACCGTCAGAATGGCCTCGGTCATTTCTTCAATCGATGAGTTTTTTGTGACATATCCCATGGCACCCAGCTGAAACATTTTTTTAGCGTATGCGGGGTCGTTACTCATGGTCAGGGCGATGATGCGGGTTTCCGGGGAGATCCCGCGAATTTTTTGCGCAGCTTCGATGCCGTTATAAGGACTCATGTTAATGTCCAGGAGCAGGATATCGGGTTTAAGTTTACGGCTAAGCTTTACTGCCTGCATGCTGTTTGAACAATTTCCGATAATCATGAATCTATGGTCCTTCCTGAGAATCATCGACCAGGCTTCTCTTAAAAGCAGATGGTCATCGGCAATCAAAATGTGAATCATGAGAAACGATTTTGCGACGGGTAATTTACGGTTTTATATAACACGAAAGATCTAAAGGAAAACACTTAGGGAGGGTCTGTTGTCGCAGGAATCCTGATTAATTTTGAAGCAGTCGTTATTCTTTTTTCGGTTTGGGTTTATAGTACAACACACTGGCTTTTTCAACTGTAATCAGACCGCCACAGGCAGCTTTTTGCATCAACGCATCGACCTTTTCGACAAATGCAGTGATTTTATCTTCATGATCTACAATTTCGACTACGATGGGGAGATCGGATGAAATTTCGATGAATCTCGCCGTATGCACTTTGGTTGATGCGCCAAACGACATAATTCCCCGCCAGACGGTGCATCCTGCCAATCCCTGTTTTCTGGCCTCAAACAAAATGGCCTCGTACAAAGGTTTGCGACCTATTTTATCAGATTCCCCGACGAAGATGCGGAGTAATTTGGAATCGGCAGGCAGTTCCATGATTTATGATATTAATGTTATTAAAAAGGTAGTTTCAACCTCTTAGCAAGTTACCAATTCCCGGTATTTCTGCACTCTTTAGGTTACCGGATTCGTATTGCCAAAGTCCTCGTCATTTGT